>JAYTBL010000593.1:0-9129 GCA_043736975.1 Polyangiaceae bacterium | reverse complement strand
TGATGACGCCCAGCTTGTCGATCGAGGCCGCGAGGTCATAGTAGCTCTCGAGGTACTTGCCGAACTTGGCGACGCTCGCGAGGACCCCGGTGACGATGATCTCCGCGGCCACGAGCTGGCCTAGCGTAAGCTGACCCGCCACGACGAGCGCGCCGCCGAGCGCGAGGAGCGCCGCCGTCGCGATGGCCTGGAGCAGGTAGAGCGCGATGGTCTGCCGCATGACCACCTTGAAGTGCTTGGCGCGCGCCCCGACGTAACCGGCCGCGAGGTCATCGGCCCGGGAGAACGCGAACGTCCGTGCGGCCTCGGGCTTGAGCGTCCGGGACGCGGCCGCCATCTCCTCGAGCCAGGCTGCGGCCGCGTACTTCGTCTTGCTCTCCTTCACTGCCGTCACCACGCCGTTCCGCCCCAATCCGAAGATGATGAACGCGATCAGCGCGATGAGCACCACGTCGAACGCGAAGAGCACCGGATGGTAGAAGGCGAGCAGCACGAGCGAGACGCCGCTCTGCAGGACCACCGACAGACCGTCGAGGAGGAGGCTCGACGCCGCCTTCTGCACGATGGCCACGTCGAAGAAGCGGTTGATCGTCTCCCGCGGACTGTGGTGGGCGAAGGCCTCTACATCCGCGTCGAGGATGCGCCGTGCCGTATCGTGCGTCGTGCGCACGAAGAGCCGCTGCTGCAACGTCTCGACGACCACATACTGGAAGGCGCGGAGCAGTCCCGCGACGGCTAGCCCGAGAAACACGAGCAGACCGAGCACCACGATGGGCTGCAGCAACGCGGTGAACGCAACCGTGTTGAAGAGCGTCTGCGCGGCGATCGGGACCGCGAGCGAGACGACACCGATCCCGACGGCATAGACGACCACGACCAGCAGATCGCCGCGCTCCAGCGCCGCGAGCCGCCGCAGACGTCGGACCGGGGAAAACTCTTGATCGGCGTCCGACCGGAGCGGCTCGAGGCCGATCTCCGCGTGCTTTTCCGACGATGGGCGAGCGGGGAGAGCGAGGAGAGTGGGCATGGTGGGGTCTGTCGAAGGGAGCCGATGCTCCCACTTTGATTCTAGACATGAATGACATGCGATCCAATGCATTCATTCCGCAACGCGTTCGTCACGTGGCGGCAGGGCAAGTCAGGCGCCGCGAAGCGCAACGCGGGCGCCGTTGGCCGCCGAGAAACGCCACGCTTCAGTCGCCCGACTCGAATACGTCCGCCTCGATCTCGCGGTTCCGGCGCTTGCGCTCGTCGACGTGATTGACGATGTAGAACGTGATGCCCACCAGCCCGCAACAGAGCGCGGCGAAGATCCAGCCGAACGAGAGCTTCTTCCCCAGCGGCACCGCGTGCTGCGCCGGCTGCTCGAGCGCGCCGACGTCGGCGAGGGCCCCCGGGCCGGGGACCCAGCAGCGCATGCGCTGGAGGCGGTCCTTGCCGCCGACGAAGAACGAGCGCGTCTGCTCGTCGAGCGTGTACGAGGCCACGTAGCCGTCTTCGCCCATCGAGATCGTGCACGAGGCCTCGAGCCAAACGAGGCGCGTCAGCGACGCGACGACCAGGTGCACGCTGAGCACGATCGCGCCGGCCGCCACGAAGCCGAGCGCGAAGCGCCTCACCGAGCGCCCGGTCGCGAGCTCGCGCGGTGTGAGCGCGCGCGGTGGCGCGCTGAGTCCGAGCTCCAGCGAGCGCGCCGCGATCTTCTTTTCCAGCTTCTGCAGCTTGCCGCGCAGGAGCCGCGTCTCGCGCTCGGTGGTGGCGCGCGCCTTCTCCGAGGGGACCGGCGCCGGCCGTGGCTGGGCGGGGGGCAGCGCGCGTAGCGCGGCGAGCTCCTCCTCGAGCGTCTCGAGCTCGCGCTGCAGCGAGAGGATCGGGCTGCGGTAGTTCATCCGAGGAAGTCACCGTCGAGATCGTCACGGTCGGCGCGGTAGCTCGCGAAGCGTCCCCGAGCGATCAGCGCGAGCCCCAGGAGCAGAGGCAGCGAGAACACGAGGTAGAGCATCGGATCCAGCGGGTCCTCCGGATGCTTGACGTGCTCGCGCAGCATGGCGGGCACGGTCACCAGGCTCGGGAGCGAGACCGCCGCGCCGATCACGTAGAGCGTACGCCGCGCCGACGCCTCGCGGTTCGCTTGCGCGGCTCCGGGCTTCACCGTCCGACCCTCGAGATCCGCGAGGCGCGCGCGCGTCTCGGTGACGGTCTCGCGAAGCGCCGCGAGCTCCGCCTCCGCGGCGTCCTCGACCGGCGCCTGCGTGCCCTCGGTGCGCGCCCGCTCCTCCTTCAGCTCGTCGATCGCGGAGCGCAGTTCGGAGATCCGATCCGTCAGCGCGCGAAGCTCCGGATCGACGCCCTCCTCACCCATTCTGCGAGCGTAGCCCAGCCGCCGCAGCGGGCGTGGCCTCGATGTTGCTGCCCGTACTTGCACCATGACGCTACCCACGACGATCCTGGTCCCCACCGACTTCGGCGACAGCTCCGAGCGCGCCGTCACCTATGCCGCAGAGCTGGCGAAGGCCCTCGGCGCCGAGATCGTCCTCATGCACGCGTGGGACATGCCGATCGTCGGCTTCCCCGACGGCACGTTCGTGGCGACCCCCGAGCTCGCCTCGCAGGTGACCGAGGCCGCGCAGCACGGGCTGGCCCGCGCAAAGCTCTTGATCGACGGTCAGGGCCTCACCGTTCGCGAGGTGCTCAAGCAGGGCCCCACCGAGGCGATGATCCTCGACGCCGCGAAGGAGGAGTCCGCGGGCATGATCGTGATGGGGACCCACGGCCGGTCCGGGCTCGAGCGCGCGCTCCTCGGCAGCGTGGCCGAGAAGATGGTCCGGACCTCGCCCATCCCGGTGCTCACCGTGCATCCGGACATCCCCGCCGCAGCGTAGCGAACTGTCACGCACCGTCCGTCGGCAACGCCGCCCCTCCGCGCTACTCCCTCACCAGATCGAAGGGAATGCTGACGCTCACTGCGTTGCCGCCGTGGTCGGGGGGAGGGAAGCGCCAGGTCCGCACCTGACCCTCGATGCACCGGGCGACCGCGGCGTCGCTGCCGTGCTCGAGGCGCTCGCGACGAACGGATCCCAGCACGTGCTCTTCACCGCAGCGCGCCGCGCGGATCCACGTCGTGTACGGCCGCGCGAACGCGCGCGCGGTAGCCTGGGCGATCGGGGCGGTCGCGGTGGAGGATCGTGCCTTGGCTGTCGATCACGAGCGTGGTGAAGGTGCCGATCCCCAGTGGCCGCACGACGCTCGCGCCGCCGGGATCGAACACGAGGTTCGTGTGCACGCCGTAGCGCATCGCCCACGTCGGGTCGGCCTCGCCGTAGGCGACGTTGTAGACCGGCACGTCCACGCCGAGCCCGCCTTCGTCCTCGAGCTGCCGCATCGCATCGAAGGCCGGCATGCAGTCCGCGCAGCCTTGCAGCCAGACGTTGACGACGGCGAGCGTCTTCGGCGGCAGCGCGACGTCGTGATCGGGCCCGTGAAGCACGACCGGTCGGACGCTTCCGGCGATGTACCCCGGCGTGCTCGCACCGGAGCGCGGCCCGCCCGCGCGCAGTCGCTCGACCACGAAGCCGCCCACCACCCACAGCGCCACGCCGGCGATCATGCTGCTGAGGACGAGCGCGCCGGTCTTCAGCCGCCGGCGATCGGGCGGAATGATCTCGGTGAGAGGTTTGCCCTCGCGATACGGGACCCTCGGCTCCGTCGGACCATCCACCCTCTCAGTGTGCCACCCTTGCCAGCGTTCCGCGAGGCGGGCGCTTGCATGTCGGCCGCGATGCCCTCGACGTGCTTGTCGAAGAAGTCGTCGCACGCGGCCGCGGCGTCAGCGCTTCGCGAGGCGGGCGCAGCGGGGCGCCTCGATCACCACCGTCACGCCCTGATTGCTGGGCACGCGCTCGTTGAGGAGCGCGGTCTGCGCCGACAAACCGGTGAAGATGTCGACGTGCTCGCCCTTCACGCGCAGCCCGCGATCCTCGACCACGAAGCAGCCGTCCATCGTGGTGCCGTCCGCGCCGCGCGGCGCGCCGTCGAGCTCGGGGATGTAGACGACGGTGCCCATCGGCAGCACCGCGGTGTCGGCGGCGATGGTGTGGAGCGGGGTGATCGGCGTACCGGCTGCGCCGCGGCCGAAGGGGAACGCGGCCTTGTCGAGCGCGTCGAAGCAGATCTTCTGGCCGGTACGCGGGCAGACCTCGGCGCACGCGCAGTCGCGCTTCGAGAAGCTCACCGTGCCGCCGGCCTTGAGCGATCCCGAGCCCTGCACGCAGACCGCCTCGTAGAACGTGCGCGGCACCTTCGCGATCGGCTGGCACGATGCGTTCATCAGCGAGACGGTGGGCCCGCTGTGCTCGCCCTCGGTGGGAAAATCGTAATACGTGTTGCGGAACGTCCCGAGCACGTGGCCGCCGCCCCCGGTGCGGTCGCCGCTCTTCTCGTCGCCCGCGGAGCGCGGACCGATGGTGCGTGAGCCGGGACGCGGAGAGAGGCCACCGGGACCGGAGACGGGCGTTCCCTCGAGCTGCCCCTCCGGGATCCCCTCGCCCGAGGCGGGCGTCTTGTCGTCGTCGAGCGGCTGCTGCACCCACTTCGATCCGCTGCCCCAGCCGCCGCAGCCCTGAATCGCGAGGAGGAGGAAGAGGAGGACCGTGGCCCGGCGATGCATCGCGCACGATCGTACCGGAAGGCGCTCGAAGTGCGCAAAAGGCTCACTGGTCTGAATAGAAGGGGAAAGGCGTCGTCTCACGTGCCCTATCCCTTCGTCCGTCGTTCATTCCTTTCTTCCAGGAGCTTGTTCAATGCGCCCTCTCTTCCTCGTTGCGTCGATCCTCGTCTCTGGCCTCGTCGGTACGTCGCTCATGGCGTGCAGTGACGATGCGACCACCTCCGGCACCCCCACCCCGGCCGGATCCTCGGGCACCTCGGGCGGGACGTCGGGTACCTCGGGCGGAACGTCCGGTACGTCCGGCGGGACGTCGGGCGGCACCTCGGGCTCGAGCGGCTCGTCCGGCTCGAGCGGCTCGAGCGGCTCGTCGGGCAGCTCGGGGACCTCCGGCTCCTCGGGCGGCACGCAATGCAACGCCCTCGCCCAGGAAGGCGCGAGCGTCGACCTGCTGGCGAGCGCGGACCCCGCGCCCACGGCCGCGGGTGGCACCATCGTGGGCGGCACGTACATCCTCGCGTCGGCGAAGGCGCACGGGTCGACCGCCGCCGACGGCACGAAGCTCTTCACGTTGGGCAAGGACACGATCGCGCTGACTGCCACGACGTTCGATCACATCCAGACCGACGAGAAGGCGAAGGATATGCGTTCCTCGGGCACCACGCTGACCTCCGGCACGAGCTTCACGCTCACGACGACCTGTGAGTTCCCCGTGGGCAAGGTGAAGACGCCGCAGGTCGCCAAGTACACCGCGACCGCCACCAGCCTCACGTTGCTCCAGACGCAGGGCACGGGCACGTTCGAGCTGATCTACACCAAGAAGTAGTCAGCGGGTCGCGCTGAGGGCGTCGAGGAAGCCCTCGGCCCAGGTCACGGCATTCGAGCGCTGCACCGAGGCGAGCAGCTTGGTATGCCGTGCCTTGCGCTCGCCCTGTCCCATCCGCAGCGAGCGGTCGAGGTCCCGGGCCATGCCGTCGGCGTGGTACGGGTTCGTGAGCACCGCGTCGCGCATCTCCACCGCCGCGCCGGCGAACTTCGAGAGCAGCAGCACGCCCGGGTTCTCCGGCTCCTGCGCGGCCACGTACTCCTTGGCGACGAGGTTCATCCCGTCGCGGAGGGGCGTGACGTAGCCCACGCTCGCCGCGCGATAGAGCTGCGCGAGCTGACCCTTGGCGTACGAACGATAGAGGTAACGGATAGGCACCCAGGCGGCGTCGCCGAACTCGCCGTTGATGCGCCCCACGATTGACTCGATGGTCGCGCGCTGCTCGGCGTAGAGCGGGACGTCGGCGCGCGAGGGCACCGAGACCTGCACCAGCGAGACCTTGCCGCGCCACTCCGGGAACTTCTCGAGCAGGCGCCCGAAGGCGATGAGGCGCTCGGGGATGCCCTTCGTGTAGTCGAGGCGATCGACGCCGAGCACGAGCTTCGAGTCATGGAGCGCGCGCATCAGGCCCTCCACCTCCTCGACCACCGCTTGCTCGGGGACCTCCTGGAAGTCGTCGGGGATGATCCCGATGGGCATCGCCGCTACGTGGGTCGAGCGCCCGCGGTGCTGCACGACGTCGTCGGCGATCTTCACGGGGAGCAGGCCCGAGGCGCAGGAGAGGAAGTTCGCGACGTCGTTCGGCGTGTGGAAGCCGAGCAGATCGAAGTCGAGCAGCGCGTCGAGCACCTCGCTCGCCCAGGGCATCATCGAGAAGATGTCGTAGGAGGGAAACGGAATGTGGAGGAAGTGTCCCATCGGCCCGGAGTGCCCGCGCTGGCGCATCGCGCGCGCGAACATGAGGAGATGGTAGTCGTGCGCCCAGAGCATGGCGTTCGGGCCCACGAGCTGGGTCGCGACGTCGGCGAGGTGCTCGTGCACCTCCTGGTACGCCTTCCACGAGGCGTCGGAGAAGTGAACGCGCCCCGGGAAGGAGTGAAACAGCGGCCACAGCGTCCCGTTGCAGAACCCCGCGTAGTACCCGCGGTACCACGACTCCTTGTAGTCGACCCACGCGAACTGGGTGCTGCCGCTCTCGACGATGCCGGTCTCGACGGGATCGCTCTCGGCGACGGTCCTGCCGCTCCAGCCGAGCCACATGCCGCCGCGCGCGCGCAGCGCCGGCTCGAGCGCGGAGATGAGGCCGCCGACGCTCTTCTTGCGCTCCGTCTCGTCACCCTCGGCGTGCCGGAGGTCGGGGAGGCGATTGGAGATGACGAGCAGATCGTGCCCCATCGCGTTGGAGACGGGCGGGCCGGCGATCACCTGGCGCGGCAGCACGATGGGCGGCGGGGTCTGTCCCTGGCGGACCGCGCTGAAGTAGCGGAGGACCGCGCGGACCTCGTCCGAGTTCGTGAGCTCCCAGCGCGCCGCGGTGCGCCGCGGCTCGTTGGTGCGCACCACGACCGACTCGTCCTGCGGTCCCACCACCTGGAACATGTGCTCGTCGGTGACGTCGTCCCCGATCGCCACCAGGCGCGCGCCCGGCCCCGCCTGCTCGCGCATCCAGGGGACCGCCGAGGACTTCTTCACCGACGCGGGGCGGACCTCGGCGACCAGCACGCCCTCGAGCCGCTCGTACGCAGGGTGCTTCGCGAGGAAGCGATCGATGATCCCGAACGCCTCGATGAGGAGCTCGCCGCGCATGCCGCGCCGAACGTTGCGGTAGTGCAGCGCGACGGTGGTGGTCTTGCGCTCGAGCAGCGCGCCTCGGTGACGTTGCGCGAGCTCGCCGAGCGCCGTGGCGAGCTCCCCGAGCGGCGCCGGATCGAGATCCGCGACGTTCCGCCATGCGCCCGCGCCGCGTCGGTACGCGCCGTGCTCCGCGACCAGGAACACCTGATCGCCGGGGAAGAAGCTCTCGAGCCAGTCCTTGGGGCGCCCGCTGACGATCGCCACCGTGACGCCCGGCAGCGACGCCAGATCCGTGACCAGCTTCACCGCGTCCGCATCGGGGCGCGCCTCCTCGGGCGAGCTCGCGAACGGTACGAGCGTGCCGTCGAGATCGCACAGGATCCCGAGCGGGGTATGGCGCGCGATCGCCATCCAGGTCTCGGTGTGCGTGCGGCGATCGTCGTTCATCGGGGGTACATCGATACCATGGCAAGATGGGAAGGTCGCGTGAGCGGCGCGTGGGGCGCTGCGCCGCGGATTGACGCCTGCGGTTCGCGCGTCGAGATTGCCTTGGTGCTCCCTTCGCTCCACCGGGGTTTGGTCTTCATCGAGAGCGCAGGATGAGCGGCCTACGCCTGATGGTCTACGATCGCACGTGCGTCGCGAAGGCGGCGCCAGTCGGCCTCTCCACGGCGTGGGCCGCAGGCTCGGTGCTCTACCGCGGGCTCGATCGGCTCGACGCCGCGTTCGGCGCCACCAGCTGGGACGACGCGCTCGCCTGGCTCGCGACGTACGCGTCCGATCGCCCCATCTCCGAGATCCAGTACTGGGGTCACGGCCGCTGGGGCCGCGTATACGTCGATCAGGACGTGCTCGACGGCGCGGCGTTCGGCGCGAGCCATCGCCTCGCGCCGCGCCTCGCGGCGGTGCGGGAGCGCCTCCTTCCCGCCGGCGAATCGCTGCTTTGGCTCCGGACCTGCGAGTCGTTCGGCGCGGCCTCGGGGCACGACTTCGCGCAGCGCCTCGCCGACGGTCTCGGCGCGCGCGTCGCGGGTCACACGTTCATCATCGGCGCGCTCCAGAGCGGCCTGCGCGGTCTCTTGCCGGGGCACACGCCGGACTGGCCGCTCGAGGAAGGCATCGCCACGGGGACGCCCGACAAACCGCTCCAGGCGTTCGGCTCCGGCCTTCTTCGTCCCCGCACCATCAGCTGCTTCAGGGGCGAGGTGCCGGCGCGCTGGTTCGCGTAGCGGTTCACGTTCACGTCGCCGCGCTCAGTTTCCGTTGCCCTTCTTCATGTCGGGCGTGCATGTCCCCGCGCCGCACGAAGCGCTCGGGGACTTGGCGCTGCCTCCTGGCTTGGGAGGCGGCGCGCCGGCGGCGCGCACCGGCGAGCTCGTCTTCTTCTTCGCGGGCTCGTCGTTCGCCACCGCCGCCGCCGCCGGCTCGGGCGAGGGCGCGGCAGGGCCGGGCGCCGCCGCGTTCTCTTGCGGGGCGGCTCCCGGCGCCGTGGCCGCGGGGGCGGATGCGGCCTCGGGCGCGGCGCTCGCGCGCTCGGCCTTGCTGCACCCGAGCGCCGTGCCGGCACCAAGAACCGCGAGCGCGGCCACGAACGTCTCGACCGCCAGCGAGGGCTTCCGCATGCGTCGATGGTAGCGGTGCGAACTGCCCCTGGCGAGACATCCCGCCCCGCTCTGCCTTCGCATGCTCGCGCAAACCGCGGTCACCTGCCGGTACGTGCGTTGCAGCTCCCCGTGTCGAACTGACTGAAAGGAAGAGCTCCCATGGGACATCCAAACGATCCCCGCAAGCCCGCTCCGCCGATCGAGTATCCGCACGACGAAGGCTTGTTCTCGCACGAGCTCGG
>JAYTBL010000592.1:0-3768 GCA_043736975.1 Polyangiaceae bacterium | reverse complement strand
TCACCCAGCCCCAGGGCAGATCGCTGACCCACACGTACTCCTCGATCGGCGCGTCGCCGGTGTTCGTGTCGAACGCGCGGTGCGTCCAGCGGCCGTGCGTGGCGTAGGGCACGAACGTGTCGCCGACGCCCTCGTGCGACGGCGACCACACCAGCCCGAGGCGACCGTCCTCGTTCCACGACCCGTACGCGGCGAGCACGTCGAAGAAGAGCCGCACCGCGCTGGGATCCGCGTCGTCGAACTCGGGCGGCGCACGCCGAACGGGCGCGGTCGTCGAGCAGCCGACCTCGGCGATCTCATCGGTGGTCTGCGGCGCCCGCGGCGCGACGCTCTCGCGCGTCTGGGCGCAGCCGGCGAGCGCGATGGGCAACGCGAGCAACGCCACGGAGCGAGAGCGGTGACGCGTGCGAACGAGCTTTCGATCACCCATGAGCGAAAGAGGACCCCTGGGCGCGCTCGCTGTCAACGGACTGCTGCGTCTCCGCGTCCGGTATGCTCGCTCGGCGGGGAGGTCGACAGAATGGCGGGCGTGCGATCGGTTTGTTTTGCCGTCCTGGCAGTCGTCGTCCTTTCTGGCACTGCCTGCTCGTCGACCCCGGAGCCGCGGGCGCCGGCGGTAGCGCCTGCGCCCACCCGCCCACCCCCGTCCGACGACGACGGTGATGGCGACCCCACCTCGCCTGCCCCGTCCGGTCCAGTCGGCACCAGCGGCAACCACGGCATCCGCGCCTTCGACGAGGCGAAGAGAGAGCTCGGCCGTATCTACGACGCCGCGCACCAGCACACCGACCTCTACTGCGGCTGCACGTTCCTCGCGCAACCGGATCACGCGATGCGCGTCGACCTCGCGGGCTGCGGCTACGTCGCGCCGCGCGATCGCGCGCGCGCCGAGCGCATCGAGTGGGAGCACGCGGTCCCGGCGAGTGCGTTCGGACACACGTTCGCGCAGTGGCGAGACGGCGATCCGAAATGCGTCGACGGTCACGGCAAGCGTTACAAGGGAAGGAAGTGCGCACGCGTCGCCTCCGCCGAGTTCGCGCGCATCGAGGCCGACCTCCACAACCTGTTCCCGGTCGTCGGCGAGGTGAACGGGCTCCGCAGCGATCTGCCGATGGGCGTGCTCGATGGTCGCGCCGTGCGCGGCGCGCTGGCCGGTCCGTTCCGCTTCGGCGCCTGCCAGAGCGCGATCGAGGGCGGCGTGTTCTTCCCGCGCCGGGAGGTGCGCGGGGATCTCGCGCGCGCCTACAAGTACATGGACCGGAGCTACCCGGAGCGTCACGTGATCGACGACGCGCACCGCGCCGTCTTCGACGCCTGGGACAAGGAGGACCCTCCCGACGCGTGGGAGCGCGACCGCAACCAGCGCATCGCCGGCCGTCAGGGCAACGCCAACGGCTTCATCCGCGACTGATCAGCCGGCCGCGACGCGCAGCACGAACCAGAAGCCGCCCGCCGCCGCCACCGCCGCGCTGAGCACGCGCACGCCCTTCGGCTCGAACCAGTCCTTCTGGCGGATGAGCATCACCATCGGCAGCACCAGCGAGATCGCGAACAGCTGCCCCGCCTCGACGCCGAGGTTGAACGAGACGAGCGCGGCGGGGACCTGCGACGTCGGCAGATGGATCTCCTGGAGCGCGCCCGCGAAGCCGAATCCGTGGATCAGCCCGAACGGAAACGTGATGCGCCAGCGCTTGCTACCGTCCTTCACGAAGAAATTCTCGATGCCGACGTACGCGATCGAGAGCGCGATCGCCGGCTCCACGAACCTCGGGCTCGGCGAGAAGATGCCGAGCACCGCGATGGCGAGCGTGATCGAGTGCGCGACCGTGAACGCCGTCACGACCGCGAGCAGCTCCTTGGTCTTCGCGCGCAGCAGCACCAGCCCGAACAGGAAGACGAGGTGGTCGTAGCCGGTGAGGATGTGCTCGATGCCCATCTTGAAGAACGCCCACGCCGCCGGGGCGCCGCCCTCGCGCGTCGCGCTCGCCGGCTCCGCGGCGCCCGGGGCGCCAGGCTGGTCCGCGCCGGCGCCCACGAGTGGCGCGATCGAGAACGTGGCGTGGCCCTTGTACAGGACCTCGTCGTGCGTCGTCGCCCCCACCGCGCGCGCGACGTGCCGGTGCCCGTGCGAGAGATCGTCGAGCAGCGCGACATCGACGTCGAACGCCGGGCCGCTCCGCGCGCACTCGAAGCGCCCGTCGACGGTCAGGCCGTCCGCCTCGGTGAGCCCCGCGGCGGTGAGCACCGGCGTGCACGCCGCGCCCCCCGCGGTCACGTGGATCTTCGCGAGCACCGTGGTCTCGAGCGCCGTCTTGGCAGCGTCGACCTCGATCGCGGTGACGTGCCCGTCGCGGTTGTCGTCGAGGCCGGGCAGGAGCCCCGCGACCTCGCCGCGCGCGAAGGCGAGCTTGACCTGCACGGCGTCACCCTTCGCGGCGTACTCGCCCGTGGAGAGCCCGATGGCGTGCGCCTCGGCGCGCGCGGGCAGCAGCGAGACGGTGATCATCGCCGCGAGCCCCAGGGCCGCCACCAGTGTCCTCTTCCGCATGGTCCACCTACGCGTCATGTCAGGGGCCGGCCTCCCGGTCTCTTCAACAACGGATACCGCGGGCACGGGCACCGACCCCCGTAATTCCGCCACGTTCGTGGCAGAGAGGCGCAGCTCTGCCCTGGCGCCGAGCTGCCCAAGTGCCCGAGATCAAGCACTTGTCGCCGCGGTACGCGCGTTGCTAGAGGACGGAGTCAAAAGGATTTGTCCCCATGAACATCGTCGAGCTCCTCGTTCTCCTCCTCGTCGCGGGCATCTGTGGCGCCGCCGGCAAGGCCATCGTCGGCTGGTTCCCGGGAGGCTTCCTCGCGTCGATCGGCGTCGGCTTCGTTGGCGCGCTGGTCGGAACGTGGGTCGCGCGGCTCGTGGGGCTCCCCGAGCTCTTCGCCATCAACATCGGCCGGACCACCTTTCCGATCATCTGGTCGATCATGGGCTCCGCGCTCTTCGTCGGGTTGATTGCGCTCGTCGCGGGTCGACGTCGGGCTCTGGCGTAGTCGGTCGTGTTGAGCTCGCCGCTCACCGCCGCTGGATCTCCGCCGTCGTCGCGACGTCTCCAGGGCGAGCACGTCCTCCGGGCGTCGGACCCGGGCGCGCATCGCACGCTCGCCGCCGAGCTCGCCGCGCGCGGTCCGCTCCCGCTCTCGGAGGCGGTCGGGTACACGCTCGAGATCTGCGAGGCGGTCGCCGGGGCGCACGCCATCGGGCGCACGCACGGCGAGCTCGGGCTCGACAAGGTGTTCCTCGTGTCCGGCGCGACGGGCGCGATCACCAAGGTCGCCTTCGACGGTCCGCTGCTGGCGAACGACGCCGCGCGCGAGGATGTCGCGCGCGATTTGAAGGCGATCGGAGCCCTGCTGCGCGCGCTGGTCACGGGCCAGCGCGACGAGGAGGTCGAGGGCGCCACCACCCTCCCTTCGAGCGTGGCGTTCACGATCGCGCGCGCCATGTCGGAGGACCCTAAATCTTCGTTCCACAACGTCGGTGAGCTGGCGCAAGCGTTGGCGCCGTGTTCGCCCGCCGGCCAGCCACCCGCGGCCGCGCTCGCGCTGTCGCGCGCCGGGATCATTGGCGCCGGGATCCCGTTCACACCGCAGGACCACGTCCCGCTCACCGACGACTGGTTCGGCCCGCGCTCGGCCCGCGACGCCGCGCCGTCTGGGTCACGCGGTGGGCTCGCGTTGACGCTGGTGGCGGTCGCGCTCGTCGGCTTCACGCTC
>JAYTBL010000591.1:0-3769 GCA_043736975.1 Polyangiaceae bacterium | reverse complement strand
GCCTTCGCCGGGCGCGGTCATGATGCGCTCGTACTCGGCGACGTCGATGCGGACGCGAGCCGCGAGCAGCGCATCGATCCCGGCGCGCGCCACGAGCTCGCCAGCGCGCGGGCCGACCACGCCGGAAAAGAACTCCGAGGAGCAGCCGCTGCCGTACGAGAACATCCCGATGCGCTGGCCGGCGACCGCGTGGCCGCGCGTGTGGAGCAGGCTCGCCAGCCCGAGGTAGAGCGAGCCCGTGTAGGTGTTGCCGACGCGGCTCGCGAGCTCGAGCCCGGCCGCGACCTGCCGCTCGTAGCTCTCCGCGAGGCCCGCGTCCTCGAGGGGCAGCGCGCGGTCCTCGAGCTCGCACCGGCGCACGTGCGCATGGGCCTTCCGGGCCATCTTGCAGAACGGCGCGTGATAGACGACGGCGGCGAGGTCGTAGGCGGTGAGGTTCGCGTGGCCGCGCCAGGCGCGGTAGGCGCCCGCCACGGCGTCGAGGTAGCACGCGATCGAGTAGTGCCCGTCGACCAGCGCCTCGCGCCGTCCGTGAGGACGCCAGAAGTCGTGCACGTCGGTGCTGAAGACGCCGCTCGTGCCCTGATCGAGCGCGAAGAGCGCGGGCCGGTCGGAGACGAGGAGCGCGACCGCAGCGCCGCCCTGCGTGGGCTCGCCGGCGGTGTTCAGGCCGTAGCGGGCGATGTCGGAGCAGATGACGACCGCGCTCTTTCCGCGCGCGTTCCCGGACGCGATCCAGTCGCACGCCGCCATGAGCGCAGCCGTCCCGCCGTAGCACGCGTGCTGCGTGTCGAACGTGCGCATCCCGCGCGGCAGCCCGAGCAGCCCCTGCACGAACGACGCGACCGGCTTCGAGTGGTCGACGCCGGTCTCGGTGCCCACGACGAGCATCCCGATCTGGGCGACGTCGACCTCGTTCGCCGCGAGGAGCCGGGACGCGGCGGTGGCGGCGAGCGCGACCGTGTCCTCGCTGGGGTCGGCGACGGCCATCTCGCGCGCGCCCAGCCCGACCGTGAACTTCGACGGCTCGACCCCGCGCGCGACCGCGAGGTCCTCGATGGCGAGGTACCGCCGTGGAATCGCCACCCCGATCGCTTCGATACCGACTTCGCGCGTTTTCACGGCCGGGCAGTAGTGCCGGTGACGCTGAGCGTCAATCGGCTCAGGCGCCGTTCGGGCCGTCCTCGTGGTGCGGGAGGAACTGCCAGCGCTTCATCTTGCGCTTCGACTCCTCGGGATGGCCGCCCATGCCCTCGAAGCCGACGAGGTAGACGTGCTTGTCGTACCAGCCGGTCACCAGCGCGTGCTTGCCGTCGGGCGCCACCGCCACGCCCGAGCCGCGGTCCATCCCCGGGATCTTGAGGATGCGCGCCGTCCAGTCCTGGGTGTCGACCACCGAGACGCTCCGGCTCTCGCCGTAATCTGCAGAATACACGTACCGCCCGTCGCGCGAGACGTCGATGCTCTTGGGCGCGTTGCCGATCTGCACCTTGTGGGCGACGGTCTCGGTCGACACGTCCATCGCGTGCAGCTGCGAGGCGGTGAGGCAGGAGATGTAGAGCGTCTTCTCGTCGGGGGAGAGCGCGAGGTGGCGCGGGACCTTGCAGGTGGAGACGCGGTGCGTCTGCTCGAAGTCCTTGCCCTCGAAGACGTCGATCGAGTCGCCGAAGAAATTCGCGACGTAGAGCTTGTTGCTCTTGGTGATGGCCATGCCGCGCGGCTGGCGGCCGACCTCGAGCGTGCGCACCACGCTCGCGGTGGCGATGTCGATCTGCGAGACCGAGTGCGATGCCCAGTTCGCCGCGAAGAGGTTCTTGCCGTCCGGCGAGGCCACGAGGACCTTGGGGTGGGTGCCGGTCTTGATCTCCTGCGTGACCTTCTTGGTCGACAGATCGACGAACATCACCGAGTTGCGGCGAAAATTGGAGATGAAGAGGGTCTTGCCGTCGGCGGAGAGCGCGCTCTCCACCACCACGCCGGGCACGTCGATCTGGTCGAGCATCTCCAGCGTCTTCGCGTCGTAGATGGTGACGTTTCGCTTGTCGAGCTGGCCGAAGTTCGTGACGTAGAACTTCTTGCCGTCATGCGAGAGCATCGCGCCCTTGGGCATCGAGCCGGTGTCTGCGATCTCCTGCACCTCGATCCGCGGCGGCTCTGCCTGCGCTGGGCTCGAGACGCCCGCGAGCACGACTCCCACGACCCCGGCGACCAGAAGCGACGTTTTCATGTCGTCATTGGAGAATGCCCAGCCCGGCGCGGACAACAAAACCGCGGCGAAGACGCTTCGGCATCCCTCACGAGGGAGGCCACCTCTACCACTTCAGTGGTAGGATTCTCACCGCGACATGGTGAAGAAGAAGGTCTCTCTCGGCAGCAGCCCGGACCTCGATTCGGTGGGGACCAGCGACCCAGGAGAAGCGCTCCCCTCGCACCGAGCGGCGGCGGTCTCCGTCCTCGAGCTGTTCTTCAACACCGGGATCATCCTGCACGACGTGGCCTTGCCACGCGGACTGCCCGATACGGTCTCGAGCTTCATCGTGATGCAGCCCGGCGCTGCGCCTACCCCCGGCCCGGCCCCGCGCGCCGGTACCGCCCCGGCGACGCTCTCGGTCCGCCGCGCGAACCCGGGCGAGGAGCCCGACGTCGAGATCTCGGCGCACGATCACCTCTCCGAGCTGTCGAACCGCTGGCTCCCGGTCCCCTACCAGCTGTCCTGCCCCTTCGCGGTGCAGGTCTTCCTCGCCGAGACCGCCGGCGGCGGCGTGCGCGCGGTGCTGGCGGTCGACACCCTCGAGCAACCAGGCTCGCAGGGCCGCCACCTCGACGGACAGTACGACGAGGGACGCCCCTTCCGCGCGCTCGACAAGGTGGAGGTCGCGCAGTTCTTCGATCACCCCGAGACGCGCGAGCTGCTGCGCCGCCTCGAGCGCGCCGGGATCGAGAAGGCGCTGTTCAAGCTCGCCGCGCTGCTCGAGACGCTGGCGCCGCTGCTCCCCAAGATCCGGCTCTCGCGCATCGAGACCTCACAGCCCATCCCAGTCTCGCTCGTGCTCGATCTCGGCAACTCACGATCGACGGCGCTCCTCGTCGAGGGCCGCGACTCGGGCGTGTTCGGCGTGCCGCTCGAGATGCGGAACTTGTCGAACCCCGTGGAGACGAGCCAGGAGGCGTTCGACTCGCGCATCACCTTCCTCCCGAGCCCCTGGGACAAGGCGGTCTTCCCCACCGCAACCGGAGACTCCTTCCAGTGGCCGAGCGTGGCGCGCATGGGCCGCGAGGCGCTCGACCGCGCGCTCGAGACACCGCACCGCTACCAGTGCACGCTCTCGGGACCGAAGCGCTACCTCTGGGACGATCGCCAGACCGACGAGCGCTGGCACTTCGCGCAGAAGATCGGCCAGGTCGCGGCGGGTCCCAACGGCGGCGGCGAGCACCGCCCGGTGTTCGGGCGCATCCTCAAGTACATCCCCGAGGACTCGGGCGGTCGCTACCTGCGTGACGACGGCCCGCAGACCCCCGCCGATCCGCGCTACGCACCGCGCTCGATGATGATGTTCGCCATCGTCGAGATCCTCTGCCAGGCCTACGCGCAGATCAACGGCGCGCAGTACCGCATGTTCCAGGGCAAGGAGGCGAACCCGCGCGTCCTCAAGCACCTCGTGCTCACCTACCCGTCGGCGATGCGCCAAGAGGAGCAGAGGGTCTACGAGGACCTGGTGCGCAACGCGGTCATCCTCACGTGCTTCGTGCTCAACATCCGGCCCGACCT
>JAYTBL010000590.1:0-9149 GCA_043736975.1 Polyangiaceae bacterium | reverse complement strand
AGCGGTCGAGGTGCCAGAGGTAGAAGTCGAGCGCGAACTTCGGCAGCGTGATGCTCATCAGCGGATCGGTGGCGGTGCCGGCGCCGATCTTGACGGTGGGAGGCGCCTGGGGGCGCGTCGAGATGGCGGCCGCCGCGTCGCCCTGTTCGAACGTGAGCGTCTTGAGGGATGGGATGATGATGCTCAGGAGACCCGAGCGCAGCAGATCGATCTGCTCGCTGGAGACGCCGAGGCACAGGAGGCCGGAGTTGTAGACGCTGCCGAACGAGTAATCGAGGAAGCGACCCGCGAGCGCGATCCCGATGTGGGGCGTCGCCGCGGTGTCGGCGGCGGTGGGCGCGAGCTCGTCGGGGAGGGGGATGCCGGTCGGGAGCTTGAGGTCCGCTTGCGGCACGCACTTCGAGATCGGCTGCGGGACCACGCCACCGAGCATGCCGAGCGTCACGCCGTTGGGGGTGCGGCCCTGCGCGTTGGGCGCGGCGTTGGGGAAGGGCTTCATCGCGCCGCCGGCCGCGAGCCCGAAGTCGAGCGCGCCCCTGGTGCCAGGGGAGATGCTCTTGAGCAGGCCGCCGAGGTTCACGTTGGCGTCGGTGCCGAGGAGCGTCGACACGCACTTTTTCTTGTCGGAGTCGAAGACGCAGTGCTTGTTTGCGGCGTCGGGGGAGGTGTTGGAAGGGCAGGGCGGGTTGAGCGCCGGGCTCGGCGCCGTGCAGAGCTGGTCGGCGAGCAGGCTCTTCACCTGGCTCTCGAGGCCGCTCTTGAGCGGCCCGACGACGAGGCCCTTCACGAAGCCGGAGTCGGTGATGGCGCTGCAGACCTCGGTGGCGAAACCGCAGCTCGAACAGACACGCACGTCGTTCTCGCTCAGGCCGCTGAGGTCGACGATAGCGTTGCCGACGTCGATCTTCGTGTAGCCGTTGCGCGGCGCGGTGGTCTCTTCGACGAGCGGGATGGTGACGCCGATCGGGAGCGCGTGCGGGGTGACCCGAGGCTTGCCTTTGTCGCAATCGCCGTCGCCGTAGCCGAGGTGGAGCGTGATGGAGCCCAGCCCGAACTCCCCGCCGATGATGGGATCGGCGCGGAGCTCGGCGGAGATGGGCGTGTCGTCGAGCTTGAGGGGGACCGTGGCGCGGAGCTTGATGGCGTTTGGCGTGACGGCGTCGAGCTGGAAGGTCGCCTTGCCGATGCCGACGTCGGCGTGGCAGCGGGGAGGCGTCGCCTTGGGATCGGGCCCGTCCGGGCAGACGTTCGCGTCGAGGAGGATCTTGCCGATGAGGATGTTCGCGATCTGCGTCTTGGGCGGGTCGACGTTGGGGATGTCGAAGCCGAGCACGCCGCCGGGCGCGTTCGAGACCTTGGTCGCGATCGCGGGGAGCTCCTTCTCGACGAAGTCGAGGCCGGGGCGAGAGATGCGGACGCTCGCGGCGTTCGCGATCGTCTTCTCCTTGGGGAAGCCGCCCGGGAGAGGCGTGGTCCCGCCGCAGCCGCCGCAGCCCGACGAGCAGCCACCGCCGCTGCACGAGGCGACGAGGAGAAAGAAGACGACGCCAAACACATGGCGAAAGCGAGAAAGCATGAATCCTCCTGAGCGCGCCCGCGAAGGCGCCCTGCACCACTCACGTAGAGTCTAGCGTCCGTGCCGCGTGATCCCGAGACCGCTATCCCGATTGTGACTGACCCCAGCGAAGCCGCCACGAACAGCCATGAACGACGATGACGCGCCGCGTCTTAGCGACGCGTCAATCGCTGCTCCTCGAGACGCGCGCAGCATCGCAAAAAACAGGGGAAACGCGAGTCTCTTTTGAGCCGACAGCCTCACGCTGACCCTGATGGTGCGAGAGCTGTCGGCTCAGTCGGCGGCGGCGTCGCTGGCGTCAGCGGCGTCAGCGCCTGCATCGGGCTGGCTCGACTTGCCCGAGCACGCCGCGAGCTTGCCCTTGCCGTCGTAGATCTTCACCGCGCTCGCGGCGAACGTTGCAGCAAGCCACATGCTGTCGGCGCAGCCGCCCGCGCTCTTCGTCGTCGAGCAGAAGTCGCCCTGGAAGCTGACCTTGCCTTGGCCGTCGCGTGCGCACTTCGCCGCGTCGCCGCTGAAGAACGCGCAGAGCGACTTGCTGAGCAGCGCGATCTGCACCTGATCGGCCTCCTCGAGCGTGATGAAGCCGCCCAGCGCGCCGGCGGTCTTCCACTTCGAGCAGTCGGGCCCGTCGGCGCAGACCGAGTCGAGCGCGTCGGGGTTGAGCTTGCCCACGCAGTTGCCGTCGTCGGAGAGCGTGACGTCGGAGACCTGGACGTCGGTGATGGGCAGGATGATGACGCTCGCGAGCGTGGCGTCGGTGAAGATCGGGATCTTCACCTTCTGGCGGTCGGTCGACTTGAAGGTGTTGCCGGTGAACTCGATCTTCGTGGTGATCGGCTCGACGCGGCTCGTGCCGAGATCGAAGCGCGCGAAGCAGAAGCCAGTCCCCACCGCGTCGTCGGAGGGGGGCGAGCCGCCGGTGACGAGCGTGTTGTTCTTCTTGTCGACCTGCAGCAGCCACGTGAAGAGCCCCTTGCCGGGCTCCCCGCAGCTCTTCTCCGCGAGGTCGATGTTGAGCGTCACGACGTTGTTCTGGATGAACTCGCCGGCCAGCGCGGCGGGGCTCGCGATCTTCAGGCGCCGGATGCGCAGATCGAGCAGGTCCTTGCCCTTGTTGTCGGCGAGCGGCAGGCAGCTCGACTTGCTCCCGCAGCGGGCCTCGTCGATGGCGCAGCCCTGGTTCGGCGCGCAGCTCGAGTTCGCGGAGTTGTCGCAGTCGGCGGGCGGCAGCTTTCCGGGCTCCGCGGAGCATGCGCCGCCGCCGCCTGCCGCCTGCTCGGGCGAGGTGCGCAGGTGCGGATCGTCGGAGCACGCGAGCACCACGCACCCCGCAGCACCCGCCAGGGCGGCGAGCACGAGCCCGAGGCGCAGCGGGCGCACCTGGGAAGCCGTCACGACGGAAGGCCGACCGGCCCGCCAGTCTCGACGAGGGACATGAACTGCGCCATGCGCTTCTCGAGGTCGCCCTTGGTGACGTCGAGCAGGCGGCGCGGGCCGATGCCCTCGACGCAGAACGAGCCAAGCGCGGAGCCGAAGTAGATCGCGCGCCGCATGTGCGGGTGATCGAGCGAGCCGACGCGTGTGAGGTAGCCCATGAGGCCGCCCGCGAACGAGTCGCCTGCGCCCGTCGGGTCGACGACCTCCTCGAGCGGGTAGGCGGGCGCGAAGAACGTGCCGGTGTCGTCGAAGTAGAGCGCGCCGTGCTCGCCGCGCTTCACGATGAGGTACTTCGGGCCGCGCTTGCGGATCTCGGTCGCGGCCTTCACGAGGTTGTGGATGCCGGTGAGCTCGCGCGCCTCCTCGTCGTTGATGACGAGGAGGTCGACCTTCTTCATCACCTCGCCGAGCAGCTTGGGCTCGCCGGTGATCCAGAAGTTCATGGTGTCGGCGACGACGAGCTTCGGCTTGTCGACCTGCGCGAGCACCTCGAGCTGCAGCGCGGGGTGGATGTTGCCGAGCATGACGTAGGGCGTCGACTTGAAGGCCTCGGGGATCTTCGGGCGGAAGTCCGCGAAGACGTTGAGCTGGGTGTCGAGCGTCTCGCGCGTCGACAGGTCCTTCGAGTAGCGGCCACGCCAGCGGAACGTCTTGCCCTTCGCGCGCTCGACCCCCGCGACATCGACGCCGCGCTTCTCGAGGTCGGTGATCACCAGGTTGGGGAAGTCCTCTCCGATGACGCCCACGAGGCGCACGGGGCAGAGGAGGGACGCGGCGATCGAGGCGTAGGTGGCGGCGCCGCCGACCACGTTCTCGAAGGTACCGGTCGGCATCTCGAGGTCGTCATAGGCAAGGGAACCGACGATGAGGACGGAGCTCTGGTTCATGGGCGGCCGGCAGCCTAGGAGCGCGCAGGTCAAAAAGCTAGGCAGGTCTTCGGCGCGCAGCGCCGGCGTGGGCTAATCTGCGAGCGTGGTAGGTCGCGTCCTCGTCGCGGTGTCCCTCGGAGCCGTCTTCGCCGCATTCGCGTGCCATGCGGTCGCGTGCAATGCGCTGACCGGCGCGAGCGACCTCGCCGTGTGCGAGGGCGCCACCTGCGCCTCCGAGCCCGGCGCGCTGCCCGACGGAGGGCCGAACGGTGACGGCTCGGTCTCCGACGGCTCGACGCTTCCCGCGGCCTGCGTCGACGGTCAGAAGGCGTGCGAGGGGCGCACCGCCGCGCGCTGCGTCGGCACCTCGTGGAGCCGCACCCCCTGCGCCGAGGCCTGCGTCGACGGGGCCTGCTTGGCGTGGCCGAGCTGCCGTAACGCGGCGGGCGCCGGCTGCGCCGCCACGAGGAGCTGCTGCGAGACGGCGCCGGTGCCCGCCGGCACCTTCAACCGTCGCAGTTCGCCGCAAACGCCGGCGACGGTCAGCGCGTTCTCGCTCGACTCCTTCGAGGTGACCGTGGGGCGCTTCCGCTCCTTCGTCGCCGCGGGCGGCGGGACAAAGCTCTCGCCGCCGCCCGCGGGGGCTGGTGCACACCCGAAGATCGCGGGGTCGGGCTGGCAGACTGGCTGGATCAGCCTCCTCCCCGAAACGACGGAAGCGCTCACGACCTTGCTCGCGACCGGAACCTGGACGCCGAGCGCGGGGGCCGCCGAGCACAAGCCGATCAGCTCTGTTCCCTGGCTCGTGGCGTTCGCGTTCTGCGCGGCCGACGGCGCGCGGCTACCCACCTATGCGGAGTGGAACTACGCGGCTGCGGGCGGCAGCGAGCAGCGCGTCTACCCGTGGTCGTCACCGCCGACGAGCACGACGGTCTCGACCGCGAACGCGGCGTACCAGTGCGCCTTCGCGCTGCCGGCGCAGAGCTGTCCGCCGTCCGTCTGCTCGGCCGGCGGGGCGAGCCCGTGCGTCGCGACGCAGTGCCTGATCGCGGGCGGTACCTGCACCTCGTCGCCGTGCACGGGCTGTGAGGTTTCGGTCGATGTCGCTCCGGTCGGCTCGTTCGCGAGCGGGCTCGGGCGGTTCGGCCACTTCGATCTCGGCGGAAACGTCGCCGAGCACGTCCTCGACGCCCTCGATCGCAAGACCAACAAGGACGACCTCCCCAACCCCTGCGTGGACTGCGCGAGCCTGCTGCCCCCACCGCCCGTGGTGGGAGGCGCAGGAGAGGCCGCGACCTTCGTCCTCGGCGGCGACTGGAACACGCTCTCCCCCTCGCTGCGGACCGACGACTTCACGACCGTGCGCATCACCGCGCAGACCCCGCGAATCGGGTTTCGCTGCGCTCGCGACTGAGCCTGCGCCGTCGACCAGGTCGCGTCCTGGGGAGCCTCACGGAGTGAGTGAGGCCCCACCGGAAAGCAGCCAGGCGAGCCGCTCGCGCGCTGCCTCGGGGATCGCGTCGGGGGTGGTCATGACGGCGCCCCGGGAGGCGTGGTGCGCGATGCTCTTGGTGGGGTCGGGGAGCGAGGCGGCGAGCAGGGCGATGGCCTTCTTCGCCAGGCTCACGTTCTTCTTCACGGTGGCGACGACCTGCTCGACGGTCACGTCGTCGTGGCTCTCGTGCCAGCAGTCGTAGTCGGTGGCGAGCGCCAGCGTGGCGAACGGTAGCTCGGCCTCGCGCGCGAGCTTCGCCTCGGGCATCGAGGTCATGCCGATCACCGACACGCCCCACGATCGGTAGAGCCTGCTCTCGGCGCGCGTCGAGAACTGCGGGCCCTCCATGCACAGGTACGTGCCTCCGCGGTGCACGCGCGTGCCGGTCTTCTCCGCGGCCTCGGTGAGCGCCGCGGCGACGAGCGCGCAGACCGGATCCGCGAACATGACGTGGCCGGCGATGCCGTCCTCGAAGAACGTGGTGATGCGCTTCTTCGTGAGGTCGATGAACTGGTCGGGGACGACGAAGTGACCAGGCTCGATCTCCTCCTTCATCGAGCCCACCGCGCTGACGCTCACGAGGTGCGTGGCGCCGCTCTTCTTCAGCGCGCAGATGTTCGCGCGGTAGTTGATCTGGTGCGGCGGCACCTTGTGACCGCGCCCATGACGGGGCAGAAACAGCAGCTTCGTACCGCCCTCGAGCGTGCCCTCGACGAGCACGTCACTCGGCGCGCCGAACGGCGTCTCGACGGTGACCTCGCGCACGTCGCGCAGGCCCTCCATCTCGTAGAGGCCGCTGCCGCCGAGCACTCCGAGCGTGTAGGACATGCGCCCCGTCTAGCGGCCCTGCGGCCGGGCGCCAAGGGACTACAGCTTCGCCATCCTGAAGAGCCGGCCGTTGGCGCCGCTGCGCCCGCCGAACTCGAGAAAGTAGATCGCGTTCGCGTCCATCACGAGCGGCCCGGCGAAGCGCAGCTTGTCGACGAGGCGCAGGGGATCACCCACGCAGCCGGTGACCGGGCAGCTCAGGACCTCGCCGTCTCCGTTCGAGTCGATGCCGCTGACGTCTTGTCGGTGCACGCGGGGAGCGTGCACTTCCAGACGCCGCCGAAGTCGCCGTTTCCCGCGTCGCCCAGTGTGTCGTCGGCGGACCAGAACAGCGTGGTGCCGGAGACCGCGACGCCGACCATGCTCGCCCAGCCGGTCACGAGCGTGTCGATCTTGCCGCCCGTCTTGGCGATGCGGAGCACCGTCCCGCCGTTGATGGTCGCGACGTAGACATTCGCGTCGTCGAGCGCGAGCGAGCGCGGCGCATCGAGCGACCCCGCGAGGGCGATCGCCTGGCAGCGGCCGGCCTTGCAGTCGCCGCCCAGGCAGTCGTGACCGCAGCGACCGCAGTTCGCCTTGTCGATCTGGACATCGGCGTTGCAGGTGCCGCCCTCGCCGCCGGTCTCGGCCACCGGCGCGTCGCTGGTGCTGCTCTCGAGCGAGCCGTCGGGGCCGCCCGGGCCCGCGTTGGGATCGAGGAAGATGTCGTTGACGCCGATGAGCGCGCTGCAGCCGGTCAGCACGAGGCCTGCGACGAGCGCGACGCGGAGGTGGGAGCGGACCTTCATCAGAAGATGCCCATCACCGATACGTTCGCCGAGCGCCCGTCGGTCGCGGGCACCACGCGGATGCCGCGCTCGTTCTTCGCCGCGCGCGCGCCCTTTTCGGAGGGCGCGGTGAAGATCAGGATCGCGCCCGCGGCGACGGCCGCGCCGCCCGCGATGAAGCCGATCGTGGAGATGAGCCCGAAGGTCTTGGCGCTGTCGTTCGCGCTGACCGCGTCGCTGCTCGGGCACCCGCCTTCGTTGGGGCACAGCTTCTTCGAGTCGCTGTTCTTGCCCATCGCGATGAGCCCGGTGACCGCGCCGAGCGCGACGCCTGCGACGCCGACGCCGCCCACGACGAACCCGACCGTGCGCTGGCCCGAGCCCTCGTCGCCGCTGTGGACGACGGGCGGCGGCGCGGCGGGGGCGGCGGCGGGCGGCGGCGGGACCACCGCCGCGACGGGCGCGTTCTCGAGCTTCGGGACCACCACCTCGACGCGATCGCCGTCCTTCGCCACCTTCACGCTGGTCTTGAACGCGGTGCGCGAGGGCGCGGTGGCCTCGACGGCGTGCGAGCCCACATCGACGGGGATCGGCGTGCCCCAGCTCGCGTGGGACGTCGGCGCGCCGTCGCGGGTGACCTCGATCTTGTCCGCGGGCTCCTGTACCTTGATGATGAGCTTCGCGAGCTTCGGCTCGAGCGCGGCGGCGCGCTGCGTGGCGAGCTTCTGCCAGTCGGCGCGCCCCAGCGCCTGCGCGGCGGAGGCGGCGTCCTTGAAGGTCGCCCACGCGCTGGCGCTCTGGCCGTTCTTCGCATAGCAGTCGGCGAGGTGGATGAGCGTGCCGGCCCCGCGATCGAGCCGGTTCGACTCCGCGAACTTGGGGCACGCCTCGGCGAGCTTGCCGGCGGCGGCGAGCTTCTTCGCCTCGAGGAAGAGCGCCTCGGCCGCGGCCTCGTCGCCCGCGAGCGCGGGAACGGCGGGCAGCGTGAACGCGGCGAGCGTGGCGGCGAACACGGCGTGACGAACGAGCGAGGGAGAACGGCGCATGGAGCTCACGGCTCGATGGTACGTCAGCGGCGCCCGATGTTGCTCAGGTCGTCGGGCTTGGCGCCTGCGTTGGGCAGCGGTGTGGGAGCTCCGGGCTTCGGCGGCTTGCCGACCGGAGGAGGCGTGCCGCCGGCGCTGGGAGCGACCTTCGGCGGCCTGTCGCGGCCCTCGCTGGTGGGGACGCGGCCGGAGGGCAGGGCGGACGGCGCCTCCGGACTGACGTTCGCGACCGGGTCGAGCCCGGTGCCGTGCACCGCGACCGTCGCGAGCGGCGGCAGATCCTTGCGGCCCGGCGGCAGCGCGATCGAATCGCCGGGCGCCGTGGCCGCGGCGGGGTCGGCGCGCGGATGCTTCTTGCTGTTGCTGTAGAGCACCGCGCCGGTGCCGGCCGCGCCGAGGAGCACGAACAGGCCGATGGCCGACGCGATCAGCGGTGCGCGCGAGCGACGCGGCGCCGGCGGCGCGTCGACCTGCGTCTCGCCCCACGCGACCGAGGTTCCGCCCTGACCGATCGCGAGACGCGCCGAGGAGCCAGCCACCGGCGAGTCGCCCCGCTGCATCGGCATGCCCGAGGGCACGATGGGCCCCGAGCCGCCGCCCGGCATGCCGACCGTGCGCGGGGCCAGCGGTCCCGTCCCCGAGCCCGACGAGGCGGAGAGATGCGCGTACGGACCCGAGCCGGTGTCGGACGGCGGCAGCGCGCGCGCCGAGCCCTGCGCGACGCGCGAGACCCGCTCCGCCATGTCCGCGACCGCGCCGCTGCCGAACGGCGCGATCGCGCCCACCAGCTCGGCGATGCTCGAGAAGCGCTCCTCGCGCCGCTTCGCGAGGCAGCGATTGATCGCGTAGACGAGGCCCTCGGGCACGTCGGGGCGCTCGCTTCGGATCTCGGGCGTCGGCTCCATCAGCACCACGGCGACCAGCTCGGTCACGGTGATCGCCTGGAACGGCACCTTCTTCGTGAGCAGCTCGTAAAGGATCACGCCGAGCGCCCAGATGTCGGTGCGCACGTCGACCTCCTTCGAGGCCCGCAGCTGCTCCGGGGACATGTAGCTCGGCGAGCCGATGATCTCGGTGGTGCGCGTGAGGGACATGTCCTCGGCGCTGTCCTCGGTCTTCGAGATCCCG
>JAYTBL010000589.1:0-3770 GCA_043736975.1 Polyangiaceae bacterium | reverse complement strand
CACCCCCGCGGCGCCAGGAGCGCGCGCACCGCCGAGACCTCGGCGGTCGGGACTCCGTCTTCCGGGATGTCGAGGCGCGTGAACGACTGGTCCGACTCGAGGCGGTAGCTGCCCTCGAACGTCTGCGGCTGCGGGCGCAGCCACTCCTCGGGCGCCATCAGCGAGAACCAGAGCGCGTCGTCCGCGTGCATCCGGTAGAGGTGGTAGATGCCGCCCGCTCGCTTCTCGAAGCGGCAGCGCGCACGATGGAGCGCTGCATCTCGTTGCGCGCGCTCCAGCATCGCGCGCGCTTGCTCCTGGAGATGGCGGATCTGGTCGGCGATCACGCCAAGCTTTCCGCCCGTCACCGTCGCGAGCATCGCGTCGGCCTTCTCGATCTCCGCCGCCACGTCGATGAGCGCGTACGAGGGCGCCATGCGGCTCAGCGCATAGGGCGCTGCTCGCGCGGGTCCGGCGTAGCGGCCGGGATCCGGCAGCTTCGGAGGATGCGCGAGCGGCTTCGGCTTGGTGTCGTCGTCGTTCACAGGCGCTCGAGGACGACCGCGAGGCCCTGCCCGCCGCCGATGCACGCGCTGCCGACCGCGTAGCGACCGCTGCGCCGCGCGAGCTCGTAGACGAGGTGCGTGGTGATGCGCGC
This sequence comes from Polyangiaceae bacterium, assembly GCA_043736975.1. Taxonomy (GTDB): domain Bacteria; phylum Myxococcota_A; class Polyangia; order Polyangiales; family Polyangiaceae; genus Labilithrix. The sequence continues at coordinate 3,133 of JAYTBL010000589.1, read as the reverse complement.
GCCGCTCGCGCCGAGCGGATGGCCGAGCGCGATCGCGCCGCCATTCACGTTCGTCTTGTCGCGCGGGAGGCCGAGCTCCTTCTCGACGGCGAGGTACTGCGGCGCGAACGCCTCGTTGACCTCGAAGAGATCGATGTCCGACTGCTTCAGCTCGGCGCGCGCGAGCGCGTGCTGGATGGCAGGCGCCGGTCCGATGCCCATCAACGTGGGCTCCACGCCCGCGACGCCCCACTGCACGAGCCGCGCGAGGGGCTTGAGGCCCTTCGCCTTGGCAAACTCCTCGGTGGTGAGCACGAGGCAGGCCGCGCCGTCACAGATGCCGGACGCGTTGCCCGCGGTCACGACGCCATCCTTCTTGAAGACCGGCGGCAGCTTGCCGAGCGTCTCGAGCGTGCTCTGGGGGCGAGGATGCTCGTCGACCGCGAACTGGATCGCGCCCTTCTTGCTGGCGATCTCGACGCTGACGATCTCGTCCTTGAACAGCCCCTTCTCGTTCGCCGCGGCCCAGCGCTGCTGGCTGAGCAGCGCGTACGCGTCGCACTCGGCGCGCGTGAGGCCGTACTTCACGGCGAGGTTCTCGGCGGTGACGGCCATGGGCGTGTTCGACATGCTGTCGGTGAGGGCGCTCCAGAGCGAGTCCTCGACGGCGGGCGACTTGCCGAATGACCAGCCGTCGCGCGCACCGCGAAGGATGTGCGGCGCCTGCGTCATGTTCTCGGTTCCGCCGACCAGCACCGCCTCGTGATCACCGAGCAGTAGCTGATGGGCGCCCTGGATGACGGCCTCGAAGCCCGAGCCGCAGAGGCGGTTCACGGTGACCGCAGGGGTGGTGATGGGCAGGCCGGCCTTGAGGCCGATGTGGCGCGCGCAGTAGATCGCGTCCGCGCTCGTCTGCATCACGTTGCCGATGATGACGTGACCGATGGCATCGAGCGCGATGCCCGACTGCGCGAGCGCGCCCTTCGCCGCGTGCACCCCGAGATCGGTCGCGCTGACGCCCTTGAGGGTGCCCTGCATCGCTCCGAATGCGGTGCGCTTCGCACCAACGATCACGATCGACTTAGCAAGCTTGGCCATGAGCTCTCCTACCTGATCTGGCCGGAGAACTTAGTGCCGTTGGGCGGCGAGCGCCACCCCTGCTCGCCTCGGAAAGTGATGAACGGCGGAGATCCGCGGTGTCTGCGCAACCGCAGCCGTGGGGAGCCCGCCGACCCCGCACGGCTGCGGCGCGCGAACCAGCGCGTCACTCCGCGTACGTGGCCCACGCGCCGGTGATCACGTTCTCGCTCCGCTCCTTCACGCTCACCTGGAGGGCGAGCTTGCCCGGGGCGACGCGCCAGCCCTCGGTCACCAGCGTGTCGCCGGGCCACACCGGCTTGCTGAACTTGCCCTCGAAGCCCGTGATCTTCGTCGCGTCCCCGCCGCACGCGCCCTTCGCGACGTGACGGGCCATGAAGCCGTACGTGCAGAGTCCGTGCAGCAGCGGTCCCTGCTCGAAGCCGACCTTGGCCGCGAACTCGGGATCGGCGTGCAGCGGGTTGATGTCGCCCGAGAGGCGGTAGAGCAGCGCCTGCTCGGCGGTCGTCGTCTCCTCGACGCGGAAGTCGGCCGGCTGGCCCTTGGGGATCTCCGCCACCTTCTCCTCGCGCGGCGGCGTCTGCCCGCCGAAGCCGCCTTCGCCGCGCCAGATGATCTGCGAGGTCGTGTCGTAGAGCACGTTGCCGGCGGCGTCCTTCGTCTCGGTGTCGACCAGCACCACTGCGAAGCGCCGGAGATCGTAGATTCCGCGGAGCCGCGCGGTCGTCGACACCGTCGCCGAGGACGGCAGCACCTGCTTCAGCCGCACGCGCTGCGCGCCATGAACCAGCATGCCGAGGTCCCCACCCGCCTTGGCGATGAGCTCGAACCAGGGCTTGAACATCGGGACCACCGCGAAGCTCGGGATGACCTTGGGACCGCGGCCCTCGTAGAGGTAGTCGAGCTCGTCCCGCTTCGCGCCGATCCCGAGCGCGTAGAGCACGGTGTCCTTCCACGCGTAGGTGAAGGTCGAGGGCGTGCTGTCCTGGCCAACGAGCGAGAGATCTAGCGCCATTTCCGCCGTTTATGCGACGGTCGACGCGTCCTCGTCAACTAACTGCCGCAAACGGCCGCTCCGCCACAACGTGCCACTGCGCCCCGTCCAGAAGGTCCGTTTCGCGCACAAGCCCGGTCGATATGGTTGGTCTGGCGCTTGCTGAGGGGATGCATGGACGTGCACTGGCTGAAACGCTGCGGCTGCGGAGCGACCTACTCGCAGGAGCAGTGGGCCAGGCTCCCCTACCTGGCACGCTGGGAGATCGAGGACGGCCCCACGCACGAGCTGCGTCACTGCCCTTGTCATACGACGCTCGCCGTCGACGTCGCGTTGCTCGATGGCGATGGCTCGGCCGCGACCTCCCCTCCGCAGGACGCGCTCGCGCACCTCCTGGTGGAGCACAAATAGGAGCTGCTCAGGCGCTGGAGCAAGCGTGTGCTGGCGGAGCGGCCGTCAGGCGCGTGCGAGCCCGAGCTGCGGCACGAGATAGCGCGCTTCATCGACGAGCTGATCGCCAACCTCCTCGACGACGGCGTCGACTCGCGGCGCCTCCGCAACCTCACTTGCGAGCCCGCGCGCGAGGCGCGCCTCGCGCAGGTCACGCGCACGCTCCGCACGACGCTGGGCGAATGGGCGGACTTCCGCGCAGCGCTCATCGATCTGGTCGAGGCGCGAGGCTCATAGCGCGTAGCGCCGCGCCGCGCCGCGCGTGCTACGACTCGGACCCGCTATGGGGCCGGGCGATCTCCGCATCGATGATCTCGCGGCGCTCGGGCTCGCCTGGGCGCGCGTGATGCCGACGGTGACGCTCGTCCCGGCATTCGGCCTCAAGGCGCTGCCGAACGCGGCGCGCGCGATCCTGGGCATCGCGCTGGCGGCGGCGATCTATCCGGCGCTCGTGCCCATCGTCGTGGCCGAGCGCGGCCTGCCGTGGTTCGTGCTCGCCCTCGAACAGATCCTGCTCGGACTGCCGATCGCGCTCGCGGCCGCCATCCCGCTCTGGGCGGCGACGATGGCGGGTGGCCTCATCGATGTCCTGCGCGGCTCCCCCGAAGGTCC
>JAYTBL010000588.1:0-18793 GCA_043736975.1 Polyangiaceae bacterium | reverse complement strand
GAAACGGATGCGCGCATGGCTCTAGCCCCTGGAAATGAGGCCCGGGAATACCACGAAAACGACCGGCCGCGGGGGGAACCCCGTGCTATCCCGATGCCGATGCCGCCGGACGGTCCGCCCACGTCTCCCTCGGATCGGCCGCCCGCTGCCGAGCGCGGCCCCGTGAAGAAGCCGCGCTACCTCCTGGTGGCGCTGATCATGGCGCTGGTGTTCGGCGCCGGATGCTGGACCGAAGGCTGCGGCCGCCTCGCGTTCTACCGCGGTGAGCGCGATCAGTCGCAGGCGCTCAACGCCTCGATCCAGAGCGAGACCGATCGCACGCGCGCCGAGGGCCTCTACCACCGGTTCACCGAGGTGGCCGACGCGGCGCGCGCCCGCGCCATCCCGATGGCCGCCGCCACCTTCGTGCTGGGCGCGGCGCTCCTCGCGCTCGCCTCGCGCGGCCTCTCCGGCAAGACCAACACGCGGAACCCGCTGGTCCAGGTGGTCATCGCGCAGGCCGCGGTGGTGGTGCTGGCTTACTTCGTCACGCGTGACGTGCGCAACGCCGAGCTCGACTGGGAGGTCGAGCGAACGCTCATACACCAGCGCGAGACGTTGCCGCCCGACCAGTACGATCAGGTGGTACCGATGATGCACGCCATGCGCGCCGTCGCCGTGCCAGGCTGGCTCGTCGTGCGCACGCTGGCGAGCGCGCTCATCGTGTTCGCGCTGACGCGCCAGCGATCGCGCGAGTTCTTCGAAGCAGCCGGGAGCGCGGCCGCCGAGAGGTAGCCGGGCCCCGGCGGCAGAGCGAGCGATCGCGATGGGACGCATCCAGAGACTGACCGACGAGCTCGCGAACCAGATCGCCGCGGGCGAGGTGGTCGAGCGCCCGGCGAGCGTGGTGAAGGAGCTCGTGGAGAACGCGCTCGATGCCGGCGCCACGCGCGTCGTGGTCGACGTCGAGCTGGGCGGGACGACGCTGGTGCGCGTCTCCGACGACGGCGACGGCATGTCCCCCGACGACGCCATGCTCTGCCTCGAGCGCCACGCCACCAGCAAGATCGCGCGCTTCGACGATCTCTCCGACCTCGGCACCTTCGGCTTCCGCGGCGAGGCGCTGCCCAGCATCGCGTCGGTCTCGCGTCTCTCGCTGGTCACCAGGCCACGCGGCTCGGACGAGGGCGTCGAGGTGCGCGTCGAGGGGGGCGGGCGCCCCGTCGCGCGACCGATCGGCGCCGCGGTCGGGACCACCATCGAGGTGCGCGAGCTGTTCTTCAATGTGCCGGCGCGGCGAAAATTCCTCAAGGCCACCGCCACCGAGAGCGCGCACGTGAGCGACGTGCTCCTGGGCATGGCGCTGGCGCGACACGACGTCACGTTCGTGCTCACGCGCGACGGGCGCCCGGTGCGCGAGCATCTCCGCGTGGGTACCCGCGCCGAGCGCGCGCGCAGCGTGATGACCGGCGAGACCCTCGTGGCGTGCCGCGGGGAGCGAGGCGCGATCCGGATCGAAGCGCTGCTGGCGCCCCCGGAGCGCGCGCGCTCCGGAGCGACCGGGCTCTCGGTGCTCGTCAACGGACGGCCGGTTCGCGATCGCCAGCTGGTGCGCGCGGTCTCGCAGGCGTACGGCTCGGTGCTCGAGGGCGGCCGCTACCCGCTGGGCGTCGTGTGGATCGATCTGCCGCCCGCGGTGGTGGACGTGAACGTGCATCCGCAGAAGGCGGAGGTGCGCTTCTCCGACGCGCGCGGCATCTTCGACGCGGTGACGCGCGAGCTCCACGGCTCGCTCGCGCACGCGTTCGGCGTGCCGGCGCTGGGCGCGCACTCGCAGGCCCCGAACCGGATGCCGACCACGACGCTGCGCGCGCTCGAGAACCACGCGCTCGAGGCGAAGGCTGCGCTGCAGACGCTCGCCGAGCCGCTGCTCTTTCCCGACGGGAACCTGTTCGCGACCGAGACCAAGCCCGCGGCCGAGCCGGTTCTCTTCGAGGTGAAGACCGGCTACGGCGCGCTGCGCTACGTGGGGCAGGTGCGCGGCACGTTCCTGGTGTGCGAGGGAGAGGACGGGCTGTACGTGCTCGACCAGCACGCGGCCGCGGAGCGCGTGACCTTCGATCGGCTGCGCAAGGCACACGCGACGCGCGGCGTGGCGATGCAGCGGCTGCTCGTGCCAGAGGTGGTGGAGCTGTCGCCCCCCGATGTCGCGCTGCTCGAGGAGAGCGCCGAAGAGATCTCCCGGCTCGGCGTCGAGGTGCGCGCGGTGGGCGACTCGGCGGTGGCGGTGCACGGGCTGCCCGATCTGCTGCTGCGCGCGGAGCCGGGACGGCTGGTGCGCGACCTCGTGGCCGAGGTCGCGCGGGCCGCGGGGCGCCCCTTCGGCGGCGCCGTCGATCTCGTGCTCGCGACCATGGCCTGCCACGGCTCGATCCGCGCGGGCGACGCCATCGCGCCCGCCGAGGTGACCGCGCTCCTGCGCGCGCTCGACGAGGTGGATTTCGCCGGGCACTGCCCGCACGGTCGCCCGCTGGTGATGCGCATGCCCTTCAACGAGCTGGAGCGACGGGTTGGTCGCTGAGCGCGCGGCCCGGGTGGAGCGCGCCGTCGCGCTCGCGACCGAGCGTCGCGATCGGCTGCTCTGCATCGTAGGGCCCACCGCCACGGGGAAGACGGAGCTCGCCCTCGACGTCTGCGAGCGCACCAACGGCGAGATCATTTCCGCCGACAGCGTGCAGATCTATCGTGGGTTCGACGTCGGCTCGGGGAAGCCATCGCGCGAGGAGCGCGCGCGCGCGCCGCACCACGTGATCGACGTGCTCGAGCCGCAAGAGGCTGCGGACGCGATGACCTTCGCGCGCCTCGCCGACGCGGCCATCTCCGACGTTCGGGCGCGCGGCAAGCTACCGATCCTGTGCGGCGGCACCTTCTTCTGGGTGCGCGCGCTGGTGCTGGGCCTCGCGCCTGCGCCCTCGGCGGACGAGGCGATCCGCGCGCGCCACCGCGCGATCGTCGCGGAGAGCGGCGTGAACGTGCTGCACGAGCAGCTGCTGCGCGTCGACCCGGCGTCGGCGGCGCGCCTCCACCCGAACGACGTCCTCCGGGTGAGCCGCGCGCTCGAGGTCCACGAGCTGTCGGGCCGGCCGATGTCGGAGCACCAGGCCGAGCACGGGTTCAAGGAGCCGCGGATGGAGTCGGCGATGGTCGGCGTCGCGCTCGCGCCCGAGGCGCTGACCGAGCGGATCACGCGCCGGGTCGAAGGCTGGCTGGCGAGCGGCTGGGTGGAGGAGGTCGAGGCGCTGGTGGCGGCGGGCCATGGCGGCTCGCGCGCGATGGGCTCGGTGGGCTACGCGGAGGTCCGCGCCCACGTGCAGGGGGAGCTGCCGCGGGACAAGCTGGCCGAGCTCATCGTGCAATCTACACGCACCTTCGCGCGCAAGCAGCGCACGTGGCTCCGCTCCGTCCCGATCGCCTGGCTGTGAACGTTACAGCGCGAGCGTGAGGTCGAGGAGCTCGCCCATCGTCGTGGGGGTCGCCACCGGGGCAGCGCCTTCGATCCGGGCGACATTCGCGGTCGCGGCGAGATCGGGACGCGTGACGTCCGCGGTGAGGCGCGGGCCCGAGGCCTGCGGCGCGGCGGCCGCAGGCGGCGCGCCGGCGGCAGGGGCCGGCACGCGGACGCCCGTGGAGCCTGGAACCACCGGACCGAGGCCCGGCTCGCGCCAGCCTCCGACCAGCGTGTGACCCTCGAGCGAGGGCGGCGGCGCGCTCAGGTTCATCGAGGGCTCGGCGCTGGCCCGGGCCGCGACGGGATGAACCGACGGCGCGGCGACCTGCTTGCCCGACTCGGGCGGTGGCGTGTGGCGCGGCGCGCTCTCCTCGCCGTAGGCCTCGGCCGGCTCCTCCCCGGCGATCGGGCGACGCGACGACGAGGGCGCAGGCTCCTCGATCTCGTTCGCGGGCGGGGGCGCCGCTTGCGCGACCTCCTCGTAGGCGGGCGGGCGCATCGAAGGGTCGGTCTCGATGGGCCGCTCGTCGACCTCCTCCTCGAGATCCCCGGGAGGCATCGTCTGCTGGGCGACCGGCTGCGCGCCGCTCTCCATGGGCGTCGGCTCGTCGATGTCGATGTCGACCTCGACGGTCTCCGACGACACCTCGACATCCGCGTCGTCGTCCGACGGGAGGTACGCCTCCTCACCGCCCCCGTGAGCGGTGGCGGGCAGAAATGAGTCGTGCTCGACCTCGGCGCTCGCTGGCTCCGGCGCGAACGCTGCGCCGCTCACGCGGGCCTGCTGCGCGCGCACCTGCACGCGCTCGAGGAGCCCCTGGAGCCGACCGATCTGTTCCTTCGCGCTCACGAGGTACCTTCCTGGAGGGTCGCGAGGACCTCTGCGTAGCCGAGGCCCTTGCCGACCAGCACGCGCACGTGGTTCGCGGTCGCCGGAGAGCCGAGGAAGTAGCGGGTGGAGGGCCCGTCGTGTCCGAGCGAGGCCGCCGCGACGTCCCGCCCGGAGGCGGCCGAGAGCGCGCCGCCCAGGACCGCGCCGAGGAACATGTCGTCGTTGATGCTCGCGTTCGTGACGATCGCCACCATCGCGCGCCCCCAGCGCTCGATGTGCACCGCGCCGATGCCCGCGATCGCGAGCTCCCCCGCGAGATGCGTGATGGCGAGCTTGGGGGCCGCGGAGCGCACGCCGCTCTCGCCGCCGAGCCTCGCCGCGATGCGCTCGCCGGCCGCGCGCCCGATCGCCAGGCCGACGGCGGTGATGGCGTCGGGACCGAGACTCGCGAGCGCAGCGCTCGGAACGAGGACGAGGCGCGCCCCGCGCGCGTCCGAGGCCGCACCGGTCCTCAGATCGAATCGCACGGCACCGTTGGGATCGAAGGGCGTGGCCATTTTTCCTCGCGAGACACGGTTATAGAGGTCTGCGAAACAACGTGTCAAATCGGCATACTATGGGGAGGTGAGGGTCCTCGGTCCAATAGCCGCCGCCATCGCGCTCGCAGGGCTCGCCCTGGCCTCTCCCGCCGCCGCGCAGGAAGAAGAGGACGCGGCGGTCGCACCGCCCGATACGGGCATCCCAGGCCCCTGGTTGGCCTATGCGACCCCTCCCCTCCTCCCGCACGAGACCCGGGCCTGCGCGATGCGGGTCCCGCTGTGCGTTCACGCCGCAGGCGGGACCCCGGGACGGGTGGTCCTGGACGTGCTCGCGGCCGCCGAGCACGCCTGGGAGACCCTCGCCGGGGCGCTCGGCCTGCCTCCCCCGGACGTCGATCCCGAGCAGCGGACGTACCCGCTCTACCTCGTCGCGGGCGCGGCGGAGCAGGGCGCCACGCTCGTCACCGCGCGTGACGTGCGCTCGCGGATCGATCGCGCGCGCTCGCTCACGGTGATCGACGCCGGCGCCGCGAGCGCGGGCGGCTGCGCGATGCAGGCGCTGGTCGCGCGCGAGATGGGGCGCGCGTTCGTGCTGCGCTCCGCGCCGGCGACCGCCCAGCACGTCGCGCGCGCGCAGACGACCTACCTGGCCCAGCTCGTCGTGCCGTGCGCGGCGGGGCTCGGCGCGGCCGGCGCGCAGGCGTTCCAGACGCAGCCGGAGCGCGCGGTGTGCGCGGGCGACGCAGCCGGTCCGTTCGTCGACGGCGCGGCGCTCTTCTGGGGCCGCATCGACTGGGCCTACGGGCGCGGCCCGGGATCGATCATCACGGCGTCGTGGGCGCTCGCGCCGACCACCACCGACCTGGGCACGCAGCGCTGGCACGACGAGCCCGATGCGTTCGACGTGCTGCGCGTGAGCTTCAAGGGCGCGCTCAGCACCGGCTCGACCCTCCACGATCTCCTGCTCGACACCGCCGTCGCGCGCGCGTTCATGGGCTCTGCCGAGGACGGCCTGCACGCGCCCGAGACGCGCACGCTCGGGGACGCGGCGCGCGTGACCATGGACTGGGATCTGCCGTGGCCGCAGCGCGCGAGGCGCATCGCGCCGCGAGCGCCGGTCGATCCCACGGGATCGAGCTACGTGATGATCCATCGCGCCGGCGCGGCGCCGGGCGCGCGGCTGCGCGTCGAGATCGTCTGGGAGGAGCATGCGCTCTTTCGCTGGGCATTCGTGAAGCTCGACGCGCAGGGCCGCGAGCTGGGCCGCGTCGTCATCCCCACGCGCGAGCGCGCCACCGAGGCGCAGATGACGCTGGTCGACGTGGACGCCGTCGATCGCATCCTGCTGGTGGGCGTCAACGTCGGCGATCCGTCGTACCGCTTCGACCCCGACGACGAGGTGTGGGAGCCGCACGGCTGGCTCGTGACCATGGCCGAGGAGCGCTAGCGGGGCCGGAGGGGACGAAGTCCCACCTGATTCAGGACTCGGTGGGCCACTCGCGGGAGAGGATGCCGTAGAAGAGCGAGTCGACCCACTCGCCCTTGATGTGCGCGTGCTCGCGCAGGAGGCCCTCGCGCGTCATCCCGAGCTTCTCGGCCACCCGGATGGCCGACTGGTTGCGCGGATCGCACTCGAGGAACACGCGCCGCAGGTGCATCTCGCGGAACGCGTGGTCGAGGAGCGCTCCTGCGGCCTCGGTCATGAGGCCCTGCCCCCACGATGCGCGCTCCAGGATGAACCAGAGCTCTCCGACCTGGCGCTCCGGCGCCTTGACGTCGAGACCGACGCGCCCCACCACGCGGCCGTCCGCGAGCGTCACCGCGAGATCGAAGCACCAGCGGTGCGGTGACCGCGCCGCGACATCCCGTGCAATATACACGCGACAGTCCACCTCGGTCCGGGGCGGGAACGACTGGAAACGCACCGCCTCGGGGTCGCCCTCGATGGCGAGCAAGGCCTCCCAGTCGTGCTCCTCGAAGTCGCGCAGCCGTAGCCGCTGGGTCACGAGCTGCATGTCTTCCTTCGCCTCGCGCACGTGATGATGAGCGCCGCGGCGGCGAGCCACGCGCCGGTGGCGGGTCCCGTGTCCGCCATGGTGCTGCTGACGGAGCACTTGCTACCCCCGGCCTGGCTCGGGTAGCGCGCGTTCCAGCTGTCCGAGGCGATGGCCACGCTGCGCAGACTCACGATCGGCACGCCGTCGAACGTGGCGCCGAACGTCGCGCGCGACCCGCCGAGCCCGGCCGGCGGCTGCCAGGTGAAGAACCACACGCCCGGTCCACGGCGGATGATGTCGGGCGCCTTCTCGACGGGCTGACCGTCGACCAGCATCACCGCCTGGAGGCGGTTCTTGTCGAAGAAGTCGGCGCGGTGCTCGCCGCCTTCGGTGCGCAGCTCGACGATCGCGGTCATCGGCGACGAGCCGTCGGCCGGCACGTAGTCGGAGCTCAGGGTGAGCCAGCTCTGCTCCGCGAGCGGCAGGTGAAGCTTCGGGTTCTTCATCTGCTCGAGCGCGTCGAGCGCGCCCACCGCGTCGACCTCGCCGGGCCCCGACTGATCGTTGAACGGCGCGGGGTAGCGGAACTGGTGCGCCCCCGCCTGGAGGAGCGCGACGATCTTGTCCTGCGTGAGCGTCGGGTCCTTCTGGAGGAGCAGCGCCACCACGCCTGACACCACGGGCGCCGACATCGAGGTGCCTGCGGCGACCCCGTGCTGGTCGTCGATCTGGTAGCAGCGCGAGTCGGTCTTGCCGGACTTCAGCGCGGGGCAGTTCGGGTTGGTGAAGATGCTGCCAGGGGCTCCGGGACGGGCCGTGCGGCTCATCGCCGAGATCACGAACGCGCCGGGCGCGGCGATCTCCGGCTTCGGCACGCCGGTCGCGGTGGGACCCGCGCTCGAGAACCAGCAGATCTCGCCCTCGTAGAGACCGCGCGAGGTGGGCGGCGCGTCATCGCCCTTGAGGCGCGGCGCGGGGAGGCCGCCTGGCCCGTCGAGCAGCGGGATGCGCGGGCCGAGCACGACGCCCGCGATGCTCGTCCAGGTCGGGCGGTTCACGGTGCAGCCGACGGCGATGATGTCGGGGTGGGTCGCGGGGCTGCTGATCGTGCCCTCGCGCACGCCGTACGTGAAGAGCGCCTGGCGATCGCTGCCGAGCGCGGCGTCGCCGAGGCCCTGCACGTAGAGCTCCGCCATCCCGCTCCCCTCGAGCGTGATCGAGTACGTGCCGTCCGGCCACTTGCCGCTCCACACCACCACGGCGCTGCGCGAGCCGGCGGGAATGGGGCTCTTCTCGACGGAGGATCCGAAGATGACGCCCGCGTTGTAGTCGTCGGTGTTCTTGCCGTTCTGGCGGCCTTCCGCGACGGGCGCGATCCACTCGCCGTCGGGGCCGTCGAGCCCGATCTTGAGATCGGCGTCCTTGCGGAGCGTGATCCAGACCTGCACCGAGCCGGAGTCGGCGCCGCGCGTGCGGATGGGGACGCGCATCGTCGCGCCCTTGGTGGCGCGCACGCTCTGGTGCACCGGTCCCTCAGCGACCGAGCCCACGTTGCCGGCGGCGGCGACCACGGCGCGGCCCGGGAAATTCGGGCCGACGAGGCTGGCGATGGTGCTCTCCCACAGCAGCGAGCCGTCGTGGGGGCCGAAGTCGCTGCCGAGCGAGATGTTCACGACCATCGGTCGCTTCTCGAAGTCGGCGCGATCGAACATGAACTGGACGGCGTGCAAGACGTCGTCGTCGTTGAGGCCCTCGGACTGCCCGCGCGTGCCGCGGACCACCACGAGATCGGCCGCGGGCGCGATGCCAGGGTAGCGGCCGCCCGCGCCGCGAGCGGCGGCGATGCCGGTGACGTGCGTGCCGTGGCCGACCTCGTCGGAGGGCGCGCACTTGGTGCCAATCTTCTCGACGCACGAGCCGTTTGCGATGCGGGCGAGGAGGATGTCGATCTCGTTCTTGGAGAACACCGCGCCGTTGGCGATCGCTCCGCTGGCGTCGGGCACGCCGTACTTCTTCTCGAGATCCTCGAAGACGCCGACTGGCTTCAGCGAGAGATCGAGCAGCCAGGCGACGCGCGACTTTCCGTCGAGGTCGACCATCTCGGGATGCGTGACGTCGAGGCCGGTGTCGACGACCCCCACCAGTACGCCGGCGCCGTCGGCGCCGCGATCGCGACGCGCCACGTCGGCGCGGACCCACTGCCCAGCGCGATCGAGGAGCGTGTGAAGCGGAGCTCCCACCTCGAGGCGCAGGTCGGGATGGGCGAAGCCGAACTCCTCGATGCGCGCGGGCGTGGCGCGGAGGCGACCGATCCCCGGCGCGACCTCCTCGAGCCCGTAGTCCGCGGGGGTCTTCCCGCGCGGGATCGCCACCAGCGCGCCGATGGTGCCGGAGGTCGGCGAGAGGACGGCGCCTGCGTGCCGGCCGAGGAGATGGAGGTAGCTCGCGCCGTTGGGACGCCCCACCGTCAACGTGGGGGCCGTAGTGGTGGCGGTCGCGGTCGTGGGAGCGGCGCCGGTGAGCGGGTCCGAGCTCGCGGTGCGCACATCGACGAGGAGCGTTGCGGCGACCGCGAGGAGCGAAAGTGGCGCGAGCGCGACGAGCCGCACGAGCCGCACGAGCCGCACGAAACGAAGCGGAGGCAAGAAACGCGGCATGCGATTGCAGTTTGAACCAAGCCGCGCGCGTTGGCGAGCACGGCGTCGCAGCTCTACCTTGTGCGAGTTGGGCTGGAGATCAAGTGTTGCCCGGCGTCGATGGTGACGGTGACGGCCGACGACGGGCTCAGGTCGAGGCGGGTCGAGGCGTCTGGCGTCGCGGCGGAGTAGGGCGGCCTCGCATTCGCAGTCTGCAACATGCCCATCGACTGCGCTGCCATCTTCAACACCGTGAGGATGCCGAAGACGACCAGGACCAGGAGCAGCCCGGCGAGCCCGATGGCCACCTTCGTCGCCGGGGTGGGTGACTGGCGCGCCGAGGCGCGCGACTGGCCTCCGCTCGAGGGAACGGGCGCGTCCACGCTGGCCGGCGCCGCGGCGCGGAACGCCATGGGCGCGGTGGAGACCTGGCGCATCGCTGGCGGCCCGGGCGTTGCCGCCGGCGGCGCCTCGTGCTCGGTCATGGCCGAGCGATCGACACGCTCCCCGACGCTCCGGACGCCGACCCCGAGCGAGACGTGCGGCGCCTCCCTCGCCTCCTGCATGCGCTCGAGCGAGTCGCGGGCGCGGTCGGAAGCGAGCGGCCGCAGCGCATCGGCAAGCTCGGCCGCAGTCTGGAATCGTCCGTCGCGGTCCTTGGTCAAACACTTGTTGATGATGGCCTCGAGCGCGACCGAAGCGTGCGGCGCGAGCGTGCGCAAGAGCGGCGGCTCGGCGGTCATGACCGCGAGGCTCGCGTGCACGTTGTTGTCGGCCGCGAAGGCCGGCTGGCCGGTGACGAGCTGGAACATCACCGCGCCGAGCGACCAGAGGTCGGCGCGACCGTCCACGTCCTTCGAGCTGCGCAGCTGCTCGGGCGCCATGTAGCGCGGGGAGCCGAGCACCGTGAAGGCGAGGGTCATCTCGCTCGGGCCGCCGCCCATCAGCTTTGGATCGAGGATCTTCGAGATCCCGAAGTCCACGACCTTGATGTGCGGGCCGCCGTCCTCACGCCGCGTCAGGAAGAGGTTCGCAGGCTTCAGGTCGCGATGGATGATACCCCGGCCGTGCGCCTCCTCGAGCGCCTGACATACCTGCAACATGCAGTCGATGGTGTCTTCGATGCTGAGGGTGCCGTCCTCCTTCAGCACCTTCGCGAGGTCGCGGCCCTCGAGGTACTCCATCACCATGTAGGGCGAGTAGTCGTCGAGGGCGCCGACATCGAGGACCAGCACCACGTGCTCGCTCTCGATCTGCCCGATGGCCCGCGCCTCGCGCTCGAAGCGGGTGCGGATCTCGTCCGAGGCGAGCGCGGTGCGCAGGAACTTGATGGCGACGACGCGGTCCAGCTGGAGGTGGCGCGCCGCGACCACCACGCCCGTTCCGCCTTCGCCGACCAGCCGCTCCAGGCGGTACTTCTTGGCGAGCACGTCGCCGACGTCGAGAGGTATGCCGCCGATCGTGCCCATGCGGATCGTTGGTCAGTGTACCAGGGCCGACCTCAGCGCCCCCTGAAAACAGGCTTTCGCTTCTCGGCGAAGGCGGCGAGCGCCTCCCGGCGATCCTCGCTGACCAGGACCTTGTCGTAGCTCACCTTCTCGAGCTCCATACCCAGCTCGAGCGCGACGTCGAACGAGCGATCGATGGCCTCGAGCGCGGCGGCCTGGGCGAGCGGCGCGCCGTTCGCGATGGGCTCGATGAACGCGAGCGTGTCCTCGATGAGATCCGTGCCGGCCGGCGTGACGCGGTTCACGAGCCCCCACGCGAGCGCCTCGGCCGCGCCGAGCCGGCGACCGAGGAGGATCATCTCCTTGGCGCGGGCGTCGCCCACGATGCGCCCGACGCGCTGCGTCCCGCCGGCGCCGGGGATGATGCCGAGCGTGGTCTCGGGCAGACCAACCTGCGCGTGCGCTGCGGCGACGCGCAGGTCGCAGACCAGCGCGAGCTCGAGGCCGCCGCCGAACGCGACCCCGTTGATGGCGGCGATGACCGGCTTCGGCGAGCGATCGAGCGGCCCGAGCTCCGAGCGGTAGAGCTCGACCTGCACGCGGATGTCGTTCTCCGACATGCCCTGACGCTCCTTCAGGTCGGCGCCCGCGCAGAACGCCTTCTCACCGCGGCCGGTGACGACGATGGCGCGGATCGAAGGGTTCGTGACCGCCTCGCGCGCGAGCTTGCCGAAGGCGAAGAGGAGCGGCCGCGAGAGGCTGTTCATCCGCGCCTCGCGGTCGATCGTCCAGATGACGACGTTGCCCCGCTGCTCGACCTCGATCGGAAACGACTCGTCCGCCATGGGGCGGAGGTAGCACCCCTCGCTCAGGGATTGAAGACAGCGTCGGCGCTCCGGAACGTCAGCTTGTTCGCCCTCGCCTTCGGCTTCTTCGCGGCGCGCTTCGTTGGGGCGGGTGCGGGGGCGGGCTCCGGGTCCGCATCGTCGGGGTCGGGCGCGGCGACCACGGGCGGCGGCGCGGGCTGCAAGCCCATCGCGGCCATGTGCGAGGCGGGCGCCACCGCCTTCCCGGGGGCGGCGAGGGCGCGCGGGACCGCGATCTCGGTGGTGGCGAGGTGGGGGGTCGAGCCCGGCTTGAGATCGTCGGTCAGCTCGGCGGCGGTGAGCACACCGAAGAGCAGCGTGAAGGTCGCGCCCACGACGATGCCGGTGGTCACGCCGTACTTCTTCCAGTCGACGGCCTCGACCGCGACCTGCAGCGCGTCACCGAGCGCATCGAACGGCGCGCGCAGCGCGATCTTCGGGCTGGGGCGGAAGCCTTCGGTCTGCTTGATCCTCCACCAGGCGATCGTCGCTCGCGCGAAGGCCCGCACCGCGGCGTAGACGCTCTTCCAGCGCATCGCGCGCGCGTGTCGGCGCGCCTGGGTGCGGTCGAGATTGACCTGCGCGAGGCGCAGCGAGCCCGGCCCGTCGCGGCTCTCGAGCTCGGCGAGCGTGTAGACCTTGAACGTGAGCAGCGAATCCGGGATGGGCGTGGCGACGCCGAGGCGAGGATCGCTCATGCGCACGCCGGACGAGGGCGGCGCCTCGATCTCCGCGATCTCCTCGACCTCGTGGATGACGTCGTCGCTGAGCCACTGCGCGTTCTCTGCCTCCTTCGGCTGGGCTTCGAGAAGGTGCCACGGCGGGAGGACCTCACGGACGGTGTGGGCCGGCGACGCTGGACGCGGCGCCGCCGGACGCGGACGGTTCGCTCCCTCGACGCGGGCCGGCTGGCCTGCACTTCGTCCCATGAAGCGGGTGCACGAGCACGGCGCGCGCCAACGTCATGGCGGTCCGGCCATGCAGTTTTTCAGCAGCGACGACGCGGATCGAAACCGCGCGACGCCGCGGATCATGGATCAAATCCCATCCGGTTGATGGTTGTGAGAAGCAGCTCACCTGCGGCCCGCGCGGCGCGCGGCGCGCGCGCCGCATACGAGCGCTCAGCGACGCTTCGGAGACGCGGGCTTCTTCGCCTTGGGCGCGGCGACGGCGGCGACCTTGGGTGTGGCCCTGCCGTCTTCCTTCTGGGGGGCGACGCGCGCCTCGATGCGACTGAGGCGCGCCTTCAGCTCGAGGTGCTCGGTCTGGAGGCGCTCGACGTCGCCCTTCAGCTGATCGGTGATCTTCCGCTCGCCGCCGAGGTCGCGCACGACCTCCCGGATGCGACGGCGCACGCGCGGATCGAGATCGACCTCGCCGCGCGCGCGCAGCGGACCGCGCGAGCGTGCGTCGCCCAGGTCGGCGAGCGCGAGGACCACGTCGATGCGGACGATGGGATCGGCGTCGTCGAGCAGCTCCTCGAGGTGCTCGCGCGCGCGCCGATCGGTGGAGAGCTTGGGGATGGCGAGCGCCGCCGCACGACGAACGCGCGACGGGTGTCCGTACCGCGTGCGCGCGTAGAGATGAGGTAGCGCGCGCTCGTCGCGCAGCGAGGCGAGGCCGGCGATGGCGCCGGCGGCGATGGTGTCGGCCCAGGAGGGACGATCCATGACGTCGAGGAGCACGTCGTACGCCGAGGACTGCCGCGTCTTGCCGAGCGCGCGGGCGGCCTCGGCCTCGACGAGATAGCTCTCGTCACGCAGCGCCCGTGGCTTGAGCGCGTCGACGGCGGCGGTGCTACGGAAGCGGCCGAGCGCCTCCACCACCGCGCGGCGCACCTTGGGATGCGCGACGCTCGTGGAGCGCGCGAGCGCTTCGAAGCACTCGCGGGCGCGGATGGTCCCGAGCGCAGCCGCGCACTCGGCGCGCACCCCCCAGAACTCGGCGTCGTCGCCGAGGCGCGTGGCGAGGGCCTCGATGGTGACGGGATCGTCGCTCTTCGCGAGCGACTGCGCGGCGAGCCAGCGGCCGCGCGCGCTCCTGGCCTCGGCGAGCTGCCGGCGCAGCATGTCGGCCGGCGCCTTCACCGTCACGTCCCCGAGGATGCGCAGCTCGGGATCGACGACCACCCAGCGCGGACGCTCGGGGCAGGGGATGGCGAACGCATCGGCGCGCGCGGTGAGCTTCACCTTCTCGCGCCGCTCGCCGTTGTCGGTACCGATGGTCAGCACCAGCGGCACCTCGAACGCCGCGGGGACGCCGTCCGCGGTGCTCTGCGTCTGCTTGAGCGCGCAGGTGAGCACGCCCGCCTCCCACGCGAGCTCGACGTCGACCTCGGGGTGGCCGGGCCGCATCACCATCTCCTCGAAGCGCCGCCCCAGGCTGCGCCCCGAGACCTCCTCGAGCGCGCGCAGCAGATCGCGCGTCTCCACGAGGCCGCGCGCGTGGCGCGTGAGGTAGGTCGAGACGCCCTTCCAGAACAGCGCGTCCCCGAGCTCGGTCTTGAGCACGTGCAAGACGAGGCCGCCCTTCTGGTAGAGGTGGCGATCGAAGAGGTCGAGCGGCGCGTCGTAATCCTGACAGACGATGGGGCGCCGGTACCGCCCGTGCGCCTCGGAGAGATAGGACGAGAGATCGCCCTTCACGCCGTAGTCGTACTCGTCCTGGCCGAGCGCCTTGTGGGTCCAGACGTGTTCCATGAAGGTGGCGAAGCCCTCGTTCAGCCAGCCCTCGGACCAGTCGCGGCACGTGACGTAGTCGCCGAACCACTGGTGCGCGAGCTCGTGGGCGATGAGGTCGTCGCTGGTGACATCGATGGCGGCGCGCGCGTCGAGCAGGATGTGCTCGTACATCGTGGTGGCGGTGGTGTTCTCCATCCCGCCGAAGATGAAATCGCTCACCACGACCTGCGCGTACTTGTTCCACGGGTACGGGACCCCGGTGATCTCGGAGAAGTAGGTGACCATCTCGGGCGTGCGCCCGAAGGTGCGGCGGCCGTCCTCCTCGCGGCCCTTGGGCACGAGGTAGGTCAGCGGCACCTCGCGCTTCACGCTCGAGCCCGGCGAGCTCAGCGTGACGCGATCGCCGAAGACCGCGAACTCCCCGGCGACGATGGTGACGAGGTAGCTCGCGTGGGGATCGTTCATCCGCCAGTGGAACGTCTCGGCGCCGCCCTCGCCGTGCGCCTTGCCCGCGAGCTCGCCGTTCGAGAGCACCGAGAACCCGGCGGGCACCGTGATCCGCACCTCGGTGGTCATCTTCGCGTGCGGCTTGTCGTGGCAGGGGAACACGTGGCGCGCGTCCTCCTCCTGGAACTGCGTCCAGGCCTGGCGCGGGCGCCCGGGGACGTGCTCGTCCGGCTCGAGGAAGTAGAGGCCCTTGCGCGGCGTCGCCGAGTAGGCGATGTCGAGCGCGCCGTGCTGGAAGCCCTCCGGGACCTCGATCACCATGCGGCGTCCGTCGTAGGTGTGCTTCGCCGGCTTGCCGTCGATGGCTACGGTGGTGATGGTGAAGGCCACGGCGTCGAGCTCGATCGCGGCAGCGTCGGGATCGATCCGGCGCAGGACCAGCGCGGCCGAGCCGCGGAGGCTCTTCTTCGCGAAGTCGAGCGTGAGGTCCAGCGCGACGTGCTCGATCGCGAATGGGCGATCGCGCTCGTAATGACGCGGGCTGCCCACGAAGGCGAACGGGCGACCCGCCGCGCCATGCTCCTGCTGCTCGTGCTGGCTTCGGTGCTCGTGCGCACCGGCGCAGCGGGCGTGATCGTGACGAAAATCGACGCTCATCGGGGCGCGCAGGGTAGCCCGAAATGCACCCGGCACGAAAGCTCGCCGCGGCGAGCGCGGGAGGCTAGATCCGGGGACGTTGATCTACGTGACCTTCGAGCGCAAGGTCCGGCGCTCGCCGGCGGTGGTCTGGGGCTTCCTCACGGACGTGAGCGCGCTCGTCACGTGGGTCGACGCGCTCGTGGAGGCGCGAGTCGCCGGCGATCAGCCGATCGGCGTAGGCGCCGAGCTCGTGCTCGAGCGCCGCTCACCCGGCACCATCGAGAACGTGCGCTGCGAGATCACCGCGTTCCGCGCGCCGAAGCTCATCGCGGTCGAGACGCGCGTGGACAAACGGCTGTTCCTGGACCGTCTCACGCTCGAGCCGATCCCGGAGGGCACGCTGCTCGGCGTCTACGTGGAGCGCATCTACGGCCCGCGCTCGGCCAGCCTCTTCGCGCGCCAGCCGGGGCTCTCGGTCCCCAGCCCGCAGGAGTGGTCGATCCGCAAGGCCTACGAGCGCAGCGTCGAAGCTCTGGTGGAGCGCATCGAACGAGATTCGATGCTCCCGTTCCGCTGATGTTCAACGACCCAGGGCTTCGGCTCGGTTGACGATGCGCGGCGTGAGGAAGATCACGAGCTCGTTGCGCGTGTCGCTCGCGCGGCGACGCTGGAAGAGGATGCCGAGGATCGGGATGTCCCCGAAGAACGGCACCTGATCGAGGTTTCGACCGGTGTTGCGGGTGTAGATGCCGCCGATGACCGCGGTGTGGCCATCCATCACGAGCAGGTCGGTCTCGGCCTCGCGTTTCAGGATCGTGGGATCGCCTCGCGCCGAGGTCTGGTTGAAGTCGGGCTCGTCTCGGTTGATCTTCACGTGCATCGACACCGAGCCGTCGGCGGTGACGTGGGGCCGGACCAGGAGCTGCAGCTTCGCTTCCTGGAACGTGGTCTGCACGCCCTGGGCGGAGATCTGCGAGAACGGGATGAGCGTGCCCTGGCTGATGCGGGCGTCGCGGTTGTCGAGCGTCAGGATGCGCGGGCTGGAGACGATGCGGAGCAGGCCGCTCGCCTCCGCCGCCGAGAGGCGCAGGCCGACGTTGAAGTTGTTGTCGACCGAGCCGAGCGAGAAGCCGATGGCTCCACCCTGTCCGGTTCCGGTGGCGGCCGGGAGGTTGACCGCGAAGTTCGGCTGCGGGACGTTGCCCTGGAAGGGCGAGAGACCGCGCGAGTTCGTGTTCTGGTCGTAGTTACCGCCGGCGAGACCGACCTTCGACGGGAACGCGATGCCAGTGGGATTGCCCGTGGCCTCGGAGAAGGTGGCGTCGCCACCCCACTGGATACCGATGTCGCGGATGTAGCGGCTCGTCGCCTCGACGATGCGCGCCTCGACCAGCACCTGCGGCGTCTGCGTATCGAGCGAGCGAATGAGCTCCTCGATGTTGTTCAGGTTGCCCGCGATGTCACGCGCGATCAGCACGTTGGTGCGCTCGTCGACGGCGATGGAGCCGCGCGGAGAGAGGAGGTCCTTGGCGCGGGCCTGGAGCTCGTCGGCCTGCGCGTAGCTGACCGGGATGAGGCGGGTCTCGAGCGGCGTGAGCTCGTACTCCTGCTTCGCCGCGGCGAGGCGGAGCTCGCGCTCCTTCTGCAGGGTGGCGAGCGGCGCGACGCGGATCAGGTTGCCGCTGCGCACCATGCCCAGGCCCTTGGCCTGCAGCACGACGTCGAGCGCCTGGTCCCACGGGACGTTCCGCATGCGGATGGTCACGTTGCCCGCGACGTCGTCGGCGGTGACGATGTTCACGCGCCCGACGTCCGCGAGCAGGCGGAGGATGTTGTGGATGTCGGCATCCTTGAGGTCGAGGTCGATACGGCGACCGTTGAAGCGACCCGTGCCCTGCGCGTTCAGCGAGGTGGCGAAGCCGGCCGTCTCGGTGGTTCCGTCGACCTCGATCTTCGTGTTGTCGTCGCCGTGTATCGAGGTCTCGATCTTCGGCCCGCCCTCTTCGACGCGCTCACGCGCGACGGTCACGCTCTTGCGTGAAGGAGCCTTGGCGCCCGTGGCGCCCATCTTCGGCGCATCGAAGGCCCAGATGATCGACTTGCCGTCGACGGCGATGGAGCCCTGCGCCATGCCCTCGCGATCGATCTCGATGATGGTCGACTCGGTGGACGGCTCGTAGAACGCAGTGACCGCCTTGAGCGGGCTGTGCTGCGAGGCGAGGTCCATGGTCTTCGCGAGGTTCTTCGGGAGCTGCGTCTTCTTCAGCTCGAGGCGCACGCGGCCGCCGGGGCTCGTGCCGAGCGAATACGCGGGGACGTTGGTGGTCGTGATGAGCACGCGGTCCGCGCCGCCCTTGCCCTTCTCGAAGCGCACGTCGGAGAGCTCGGCTGCCGCCGGGGAAGCCGCTGCGGTGGACGCCGCATCGGCGCCGGCCTTCACGTCGGCCGCGCTGGCCGCGCTGGTCACCGCGGACGGCGTCAGGCTGACCTTCAGCGAGGTGCCGTCGGCGCGGACACGGTAGGTCGCTTGCTTGAGCAGGCTGACCGAGAGACGGGTCATCGTCCCTGTCTCGGTCTTGAAGCCCTGCGTCAGCACCCCACCGACGAGGCCGACCTGAGCGGTCAGCGCCTCTTTGACGCCGACGACGTCCGCGTTCGAGATGTCGACGAGCAACTTCTTGCCCCCGCTCTCGACGCGCACGTTGAACACTGGCGCGGTGGTTCCGACGACCTCGATCTCCGTCGCGCCTGTCGAAGCATCCGTCTCGCGGATCTTCACGTCACTCACGTGGTTTGGCGTTCCGTCCGCCCAGCTAAGAGTCGCCGAGAGCACCACGGCTTGCGCGCCGAGCACCGACAAAACCCGCTTGTGAAGTAAACCCCTCATACGCCGCTGCCGCTGCATTCCTTCGGCTCCTCGCCTCATCGTGAGCCAGAGTGACCCACAACGTCGCGACAGGAACGCTAAATGGCGAAGGGCGAATCAGACCAATTTATGGCGGAAATAAAACGCCCGCGACCGCGCGACCAAAGGCTTTTAGTCGACTTTGTCCTTGTCCTGCTGCTCCGGATGGAGCGCGACCACGCGTGAGACAGGCGGGATTCCAGGCTGCGCGGGGTCTTCGCGAAGGAAGACGAGATCGCCGTCGCGCACTTTGTCGACGCGCCAGTTGAGCTGATAGTCCGCGCCGTTCGCACCGCCCATGTGAACGAGCTCGGGG
>JAYTBL010000587.1:0-3778 GCA_043736975.1 Polyangiaceae bacterium | reverse complement strand
GAGGAATATCGGCCGTGACCGCGTGCGCCAGGCGATCGAGCAGCAATTGAGGAGTGAGGGGTTCGTCGTCGCGACGGAGGAGAGCGCCCCGAGGAAGGAGATCCGCGAGGTCACCTTCTACGAGGAGAACGGCTGGATCGGGATCGCCGACGACGCCCATGCGTCGACCGCCTGGGGACCAAGGCTCTCGCGCGGGTTCGAGGTGCCGGTGGTCAAGCTCACGGGCGAATGCGATCACGCGTTCTACTCGGAGGCGATCCTCTTCGAGAATGGAGAACAGAGCGCGACGAACACGGTCCCGGCCGACGCGGTGCTCGAGGACGATGGGCGGCATCGCATCCGGCCGACGTTCCTGACGCTGCTCGCGCCCGAGGCGCAGGACGCGCTCGAGCGGGGGGTCGTCGTGCGAGAGCTCGGCGGCGAGGAGAACATCCAAGCAGTCGGGGCTGCGCTCGGCATTCCGCGACCGCTCGTCCGCGGATGGGGGGAGCCCGCCGAAGGCGAGATCACGTTGATCTACAAGTATGCGGGCCGCGACGCCTCGGCCGGCGCGGCGTTTGGAATCGGGGGCGAGATCGAGAGCGAGGTCGATCCCCTCGGCGTTCGGAAGACGTTCGCGGCGCTCGGTATGGACGTGCCCGAGCTCGTCGCGGGAGATCCGCTGGCGGCGCTGCTCGCCGGCGTGGCCAAGACGATGTCTTCAGTGGTCGCGCGCGGGGACGTGGACGACGACGAAGACGACGGCTCTGGGTGGACGGTCGTCAGCTCCGAGGCCCGCGAGAGCGAGGATGAGGACGAGGACGAGGGAAACGTGGCCTCCCTTCTGGTCAACGGTGGCGGTAGCCGCATCGGAGCGCGCGTCGGGTTCGAGGCCGACGTCTCGCTCCAGTTCGGCGAAGCCGACGTCGTCGACGGTGTCATCGTCGAGCTCTCGGGCCCAGGGCTGGCGCTCCTCGATCTGCAGACGATGGAGGCGTATCGACCCTTCTCCGAGTCGGCCGAAGATCGTCTCTCCGCGACGGCGGAGCGCGAGGGTGAGTCGCTCGTCTTTCGCTTCCCGACCGTGCGCCTCGATCGGCGAGAGCCCGAAGATGTCCCTCCAGCGTCGGAGCCGCCCAATGCCGCGGAGGCGCTCCGGCAGAAGATGCGGACGTCGGTCTGGGACATGATGGGTGTCGACGCGTCGTCGATCAAGATCGGCGCCTACGTGCCGGCGCAGCGCGCGGGCGAGGGCGAGTTACGGATCGCCGTTCGCACGCTGGAGCCGCCGTCGCTCAGTGTCGAACGAATCACCATCGCCGTGGGTGCGCCGCTTCGTATGCCCGCGCTCCCGGCGTGGGTACAGCCCAACGACTCGGACCTCGGCACCTACGCCACGCGCGATGCGCTCGCAGGGTGGATGGCGTGGGACCGCGCGTGGTCCGACGTCGCTGCGCTCGTGGAGGGGACCGTGTCCGACATCGCCAGCGTCGCGCTGGCGTCCCGGACCGGGAAGGCCGCGAAGGCCAAGGGCTTCGAGGTGCGTGTGCGGCGGCGAGGGCGTGAAGGAGAGGAGCTGACGTTCAAGGCGCCGGTCGCTCCGTCGGACACCGATCGCACCTGGAAGAAGGTACGGGCGGAGCTCGCACGCGGTGCGGATGTGACCTTCAGCCTGCCGTGGGAGCGCGAGACGCAGCATGCGAGCCTCACGCTCGTTCATCAGCCCCGCGGCTCGAACTACCAGGACGACGACGACACGGACGACGATGGTGTGGGCCCTCCGGTCGTCGTCTCGTTCATGGTGCCGCGTCCCGAGAGCGAAGCGGCGCGCGAGGAGCTCGGCAAGATCGCGCGTGGTGTCCTCGAGCGTGCAGGCGCGAGCGCCGGGTCACTCGGCGGCTTCGCGATCGCAGGCCCGCTCTCCCCGATGAGCAACGGCACGGCGTTCGAGCAGATGCTCGGCTTGCACAGCGGCGACGGCGGCGGTGACAAGAACTGGGTCCGCTCTCATGTACGCACGCCGGGCTGGGCTGTGCTCGCGCCGAAGCAAGCCACGCTCGCGAAGGGGAAGCCCGGCCCACGCGTCGAGCTGACGCGGCTCGCCCACGCGACGCTCGTCACCGCGACGACCAAGGACCCGTTCGCGATGGCGGACGACGATCTCGAAGCGATCGAACGCTTCGTCATGCCGGCGCTCGGCTCCGAGGCCGAGGTGAGCGCCCTCCGGCGGGGCTAGACCCGCGGCGGTAGCAACCGCTCAGGCGGCGACGCGCACCAGTGCCCGTCGGAAGGCATCAGCGTGATCGATCGACGCTCCGGTGAAGACCGTGACGGACCTGGACCGGTCGACTCGTCCTGCCGAGCGCCGCCGAGTGTCAGGCCGACGGCGCGGAAGATCGAGATCCACAACAGATCGGCGACGACGAGTCTCAGAAGAAGTAGACGAACAGCAGCGCCGCGGTGAGGCCGATCAGGAGCGCGGCGGCGCCGGCGAACGCGAGCTCGAAGCGCGACAGCGCGAGGGGAGCCGCCATCGCGTTCGTGTTCGTGTTGGCGGCGCGCGGCACGGAGCTGGCGAGGTGCGCGTACTGCTGCGGGTGCTGCGACTGGAGGTGACGCATCGACGCCATGATCGCGTCGCGCATCCCGATGCTCTGCGCCGCGGGCATCACCATCGTACCGCCGACATTGCGGTACGGCGCGGGCGCCGCGACGCGGACAGGCGACGCGGCGGACGGCGCTTCCATGAGCATCGTCGCCTGGTACTCGTCGCCTTCGTCGGCGGCGTCGTAGACCGCGGGCACCGGGTGGTAGGCGGCGGAAACGGGATCCATCATGCGGCTGCGAAAGACCGAAGGCGCCGGCTGCGCGCCCCTTCGCACGGCGCCCTCCATCACGGTCGCTTCGTCGGAGTCGAACATCGAGCTGCCAGCCGCCATGCGGCAAGCATAAGCAAGCGCTCTGCCATGCGAAATAGCGGCGTTTGTGGCGCAAACCGCGGCGCGATGGACGCGCAGACGACGCTCAGCCGTCGACTGTGTGAACGCGGCGTCATCAATCATCAAGGGGAGAGCGACACGAGATGGCAGGCAACAGGCACGGCTGACGTGCCCGTTGCCTGTTGCCCGTTATCTCCCGCTCGTCTCCCCCACCACGTGGGCCCACGTACGCAGCCTCACCTCCCGGCCCCTGTGGTCCCCCGCCCCCATGGTCGCGGGCCACCCGCCCCTTGCACTCTCCGCGGAAAGCGCCGGCAGTGGCGGATTCCGCTGAGATCCATGCCCCTCGTCGGGCTTCATCGCTGGCGCGACTCCTGCTCTCATCAGGGTGAACCCATGAGACACCTCAGTCGACTCACCGCGTTCTCGTTGGTGCTCGGAGCTGTGGCTGCGCCCGCCTCGGCCGCGCTCGTCGCCTGCGGCGACACCTCCGATACCGGGCAGGCTGGCGCCGGGGTCAGCTCCATCCTCTTCATCAAGAGGCAGCACACCCTCGCGACCGACCAGGGCGCGACGGTCGACGTCGCCGGCGGCAACGGCCAGGTGCTCGACTACGAGCGCTTCGTGCCCGGCGGCGCCCTCATGGTCCTCTCCCCGCCCCGTCCCGACGGCGTCCTCAAGAACATCACCGCCGACTTCCCGACCGCCGACTTCAACGGCGCCGACATCTCGTTCGATGCCAAGCAGGTCGTCTTCTCGATGAAGACCAACGGCCAGGACCACTACCATATCTACACTGCGCAGCTGACCCCCGGCCCCGACGGCAAGTTCGAGATCCACGTCAAGACCGGCGGCGATCA
>JAYTBL010000586.1:0-3781 GCA_043736975.1 Polyangiaceae bacterium | reverse complement strand
ACTCGCACGGACGCACGGTTCGCGCAAGATCGCGTTTCCCCGACCGGTTGGGTAGGCTCTTCGGATGTACCGCGACCAGGACGTCTCCGCGCCCGACGAAGTTCTTTGCTTCATGGTGCGGACGGTTGCACGCGCTGGGTTCTCCGTGGAGCATGGGACGGGTGAGGCCCTCGCCGACATCAATCACATGCAACAAGCGGTCAATGCCCGGCTCCAGCAAGGCTTCTGGGTGCGGAGCGTCAAGCCGTGCGCGCTCGACGCCGAGCACGCGCTCGTGACCTTCGTCCTGGCCAGGATTCCCGCAGGTGCCGCTGGAGGGTGAAGCAGCGGACTGGGTTGCGCTCGCGAACGGGGACAGAACGCCGTGATCGCTTGCCTCGGGCGCGTCTATGACCATTCCATGACCGTGCACGACGGAACCTCCCGGGCCTCAGAGGGTCATCCCCCGTCCAGCCCGCCTCCGCCGATGAAGGCGCGCGCGCGGACCATCGACGACGTCGTCACGCGTGCCAGTTTGCAGCCTCATGCCGCCCACCTGAAGGCCGATTTTTGCAGGGTCATGCCGCCAGGCAGCGGGTCGAGCGACCGAGCAGTGAGAGGGTTCCTCCGATGACGGCGCTGGTCGCCGTCGGAGGAATTCATGTCCTACCGGGAGCTGTCCATGATCGACGTTAGAGAGGTGCTTCGTCGCTGGGCGGCGGGGCACAGCAACAGGAAGATCGAGCGCGAGACGGGGAACGACCGCGGCACCGCGGCGCGCTACATTTCGGTGGCCGAGCGGCTGACGCTGCCGCGCGACCGCGAGCTGAGCGACGCGGAGATCCACGAGGTCGCACAGCGCATTCAGGCGCGGCCGCTGCCGGATCCGAGCGCGGAGCGCAAAGCGGTCGCCGAGCACAAGGAGCAGTCTCGTCGCGAGCTACGACACGCTACGCCGCTACGCGATGGAGGAGCTCGGCTGGCAGAAGAAGGAGGCGACGATCCTTCTCGAAGAACCGCCGGCGGGCCAGGAGGCGCAGGTCGACTTCGGCAAGATGGGGATGATGCTCGACGTCGCGACGGGACGCATGCGCGCGCTCTGGGTGCTCATCGTCAAGAATCCGCGTGCGGCCAGCGCGAGAACGAGGGGCCGAACCGCATCTCCCTCGCCGCGGTAGGGGAGCCGTGAATCAGTCGCCATGTCCCCGACGACGAAGAGCGTCCCGCCGAGGTCGACGTCCACGCGCCAGAAGAGGCCGCATCCCGCGAGAAGCGCGCGAAGACGGAGCCGTTCGGCGCGGGGCGCGCCGCCGGAGCGCTCAAAGTGCGTGAATGGTCCTTCGGTGTTGCCCGTATCGTTGCCCATCACGAGGAGCGGGCGACCGTGCCGCGCGACGTGAAGCGTGGTGGACCGGCCGGGCCCGATCGATCGACCTCGAGCGTGCGTCTCGATGCTCGCGGAGATCATCGGCGAGACGTCTTCGCGCGCGTCCCCGAGCCAAGAAGCGATCATTGGGCAGGACAGCTTGGGCTGGTCTCGACGCTCACGTCGTCGACCAAAGCAGAGGTCGTGCCCTTGTTCCCGTCGTACTGGAAGGTGAGCTCGTACGCCATCCCGCTACGCTTCGGTGGCAGGCAGACGCTCGCCTGCACCCAGCTCGCGGAGAGCGGTTGTCTCACGCCCGCCATGGTGAGGAAGTCCGCCGTCGCGCTGGACGAGTTCACGGTCTTGTACCAAGCGCGCGCCACAGGCCCCTCCGCAGCCTTGGATGGCGGAATCGTGATCATCTGGGATGCTTTCCCCATGAAGCTTTCGACGCCGGAGACTGACCGGGCGGCAAGCATCAGCGCGCGGGAGCCTGTTCGGAACTGGTCGACGGTCTCCGTGATCCAGGCGTTAGGTCCGAGGGCACCGGTCGCGTCGCCCGGGAGCCAGTACGAGATGGGTCCTTCGAACCCGCCGTCGAACAGGTATCCCGGTACGTCGCACTTGGGATCTTGCGTCACCGCGACGTCGTCGACTGCCAGCTGGAATCCGGCCCCACAACCGCCGTTGATCGGTCCACCAATGGAGAGAGCAATCGGGACGACGTTTCCTCGCGCGTGGGCGGGCGCACAGACGACGTCCTCGCCGAAGTCTGCGCGCGGAGGGACGCGCGCGCCGAGCACGATGAGGCGCATCAGATAGTCCGGAGCATCGAACGTCTTCTTGTGCGTGAACCGCAGCGCCGCGCCCGACTTGTTCGGGAAGGAGGCCGACCCCGTCACGGCGTTCGGCGCGCACGAGTTGGTCAGGCGCGCGCCCCGGCTTGACGTGGTTCCAACGTTGTCGAGGATGGCTCCGCCGCCGGTCGCGGTCCAGCCGGATGGGCCCTCGAAGTTCCCGTTGGGGACG
Organism: Polyangiaceae bacterium; assembly: GCA_043736975.1. Lineage (GTDB taxonomy): Bacteria > Myxococcota_A > Polyangia > Polyangiales > Polyangiaceae > Labilithrix. The sequence continues at coordinate 1,407 of JAYTBL010000586.1, read as the reverse complement.
ACTCCGGGGAGCGGGCACGAAGGAGCGGGGAGGTACTCCGCGCGATCGTAGAAGGCAGCCGAGGCCCTGGGGTCGAGGTCGCCGAACAGCGCAAGGCTCGCGCCCGCGCCGAACGCGCGCTCGCCCAGGCAAAGCTGCACGCGATCGAAGCCCAGCGAGGGCATCACGAACTCGACGCTCCCCGAACCGAAGCTCACTTGCGGGTGCACACCGACGGTGCACTCACCGCAATCGGGCACGCTCCGCACTCTCAGCACGAGCGCAAGCGGCTCCGCGGAGGCGAGGGAGGGCATCTCGAAGCGCTGTGAGAGATCGCTCGCACCGCGCAGCGTTCCGATACCCACGCCGCCGTCACTGCCCGTCGCCGTCGGGTCGAGCTTGGCCGAACCGCCAAGCGTCCAGGTCCCCGCGGGAGAGTTCGTGAAGTCTGGATCTTTCGGGCCGCCGCTCCAGATGCATGCAGTCGTCGCGGGATCGACCTTGTAGCCGGCGGCGCATTCGCAACGGGTCGCCTCCGGACCGCAAATCTCGTGCGGTCGACACGTGATGTTCCCGCAAACGACCAGCGCCGGCGGCGGCGTCGAAGCTTCGCTGTCCTCGCCCACCGCCGCGTCCGGCGCCTCGGTCGAGGTAGGGTCTCCAGGTTCGTAGTCGGCCACGCCAAGGACCCAGGCACAGCCGGAGAGCGCGAATGCGCAGAACAGAGATGCTCCTGCGGCCATTCGCTGGTTCTTGATCTTGCGTGACATCAAACGAACTGACATGGCTCGGTGTCGGGTGGGTTCATCGATTCGTGCTCTCCGTCCCCTCCGTCCCCTCCGTCCCTCCTGAGTTGCTGTCATGAAGGACTCAAGGGGGACGCGGGAGCGAGAAGGAACAGGACGCAGGCGTTCGTCCGTAGAATCCGGAGCGACATCACCCGACAAACCTAGCAGATTAGGAGCGAGACGGGCGCGGAGGAGCGCGTAACCCATCCAAAGAGGTTTGAGGGGCTGCTCTTGGATGGAGCGCGCGCGCTCGAGGCGGTGGACGAGGACGGGCGGAACGTGTCTGGCGTTGGACGACATGAACACCGCCGTTCCCGGCACGCGCTCCAGCCGGTGGTAGGCGGGATCGGCGTCGGCGTCGCCGGCTCGTTGTAGAGACGCCCCACCGGCCGACGATGGCCCTGGCGCCAGCTGCTATCGCGTGCCGAAGAACGCGTCGGCGTCGAGGCCGAACGAGCTGATCTTCAGCCGCGCGAAGATCTCGTCGGCGCGCTTCGTGAACTGCTCCGCCTCCTCGATGGTCGCAGCATCGATCTGCAGGTCGGGCGAGACGCGGAGCAGGTTCGCGTAGACGCGGCAGCTGCGCGCGAGCTCGACGTCGTTGCCGATCTCTTCGAAGATCCAGATCGACTGGAGGAGA
>JAYTBL010000585.1:0-3795 GCA_043736975.1 Polyangiaceae bacterium | reverse complement strand
TCGAGAGCACCATGATCCCCTTGGTCACCAGCGAATATACGCCGAACACGCGCTCGTCGTACGCCCAGAGGAGAAGCAGGTAGAAGCCCCACACGGTGGTGGCGTACTGGAACGCGCTGCGCGGTCCGTAGTTGTCGATGCGGCCGGACGCGACCGGACCACGCATGGTGGGGACGTTCTTGCGCCACCAGAGGAACACCGGGCAGCGAGACGACTCGAGGAAGAGCAGGTACACCATGACCAGCGCGAGGACGCCGAACGTGTACTTGAGGAGGACGTACTCGCCGTAGATGGCGACCATCTGACCGTCGATCACGCCGACCGTCTTGCCGATCCCCAGCGAGCGCGCGGCAATGGTCAGCCCGTACTCGACGCCGCCGGTCCACAGCAGGTTGCCGCCGAAGATGCCCACGATCGACTGTGCGGTGTCACCCTTGAGGCGCGACGTCACCCACAGGAGGAGGAGGCCGAGCGCGGTCAGGCCGAGCGTCGAGCCCACGAGGAAGCGCGTGACAGGCAGCGTACGCAGCTCGACGGGCCGGCCCGCCTGCGCGTCGGCGAGCGCCGCCTCGAGCACGGCGCGCTTCTCCGGTACCTTGGTCTTGCGGAGCGCCGCCTCGATCTCCTCGCTCATCGGGCGATCGGAGAACATGCGCGCCGTCAACCCAGCCTCGGGGTGCGGCCGTTCCACGGCGTGCTCTGCTGCGTTGATCACCACCATGAACAGGTGGGCCGAAGCCAGCATGAACAAGACGAAGGCGCCCGTGAGGGCCGTCCGGAAAAGTGCGGACGATTTCATGGCCAGGACCTCTTTCTGGATGTTCGGCACGGCGTACGGACGAAGGCTCTCGTGCACCGGATGTGTATACTGAAGATGACAGCCTAATGTGTCAACCTATCTTTACACCAGATCTGGGGGACGCAACCCGGTCGCCCACCGCTAGGCTGCGCGCGTGAGCGGCGGAGACCCGAGAGTGGTGGTGATCGGCGCGGGCGTCGGCGCGCTGGCGTGCGCGATCGGCCTCGCGAGCGCGGGGATCCGCGTGGAGGTCCTCGAGCGGGCGTCCGCTCCCGGCGGCAAGGCGCGGGTGGTCCGCGTGGGCGAGGTCGAGGTCGACGCCGGCCCGACGGTCCTCACCATGCTGTGGGTCTTCGACGAGCTCTTCGAGGCCGCGGGCGGGTCCTTCCGCGCCGAGCTCCCGCTCGAGCAGGCGTCCGTCCTGGCGCGCCATGCGTGGCTCGACGGCACCCGGCTCGATCTGTTCGCCGATCGCGAGCGCTCGGCCGACGCCATCGGTAGCGTCTTCGGGGCGAGCGAGGCGCGCGCCTATCTCGCGTACTGCGACGACGCCCGCCGCATCTACGAGTTCGCCGAGGAGCCGTTCCTCCGCTCCCAGCACCTCACCTTCAGCGGCGTGGTCAAGAAGTACGGCGCGCGCGGGCTCACCGCCCTCACCCGGCTCGACAGCCACCGCACGATGTGGCGCTCGCTCGAGAAGCGTTTCTCCGCGCCGCGCCTCCGTCAGCTGTTCGGGCGCTACGCGACCTACTGCGGCTCGTCACCGTTCGAAGCGCCGGCGACGTTGAACCTCGTCTCGCACGTCGAGGCGCAGGGCGTCTTCCGGGCGCGAGGCGGCATGCGCGGCCTGGCGGACGCGCTCGCGCGACGCGCCCGGGCCTGCGGCGCCGAGCTACTCTACGATCAGCCCGTCGAGCGCATCGTGGTCGAGCGGGGCCGCGCGACCGGGGTCGTCGCCGGCGGCGCGTTCCACCCGGCGGACGCCGTGGTCTTCAACGGTGACGTCTCGGCGCTCGGCGCCGAGCTGCTGGGGAAGGAGGCGGCGCGCGGCATGCCGGTGACGTCGGGCGGCAAGCGCTCGCTCTCCGCGGTCACCTGGGCGATGGTCGCGGAGGCTCGCGGCTTCCCGCTCCTCCATAACAACGTCTTCTTCTCCGATGGCTACGCGGCAGAGTTCGAGGCGATCCTGGGCGAGCGGCGCGTCCCGGAGCAGCCGACCGTCTATGTGTGCGCGCAGGACCGCGGCGACCAGGCGGAGGCCAGAACGAGCGACCGTCTCCTCGTGCTCGTGAACGCACCGGCAACGGGCGACGAACCTGCTAGGTGGAGCGAGGCGGAGAAGGAACGATGCGCGACGGCGACTCTGGATGTGCTTCGAAAGGCGGGCCTGACGTTCGTGAACGCGAGCGTGGTGCAGACGACGCCGGTCGAGTTTCATCAGCGCTTCCCGGGGACGGGCGGAGCTCTCTACGGCCCGCGGTCGACGGGAGCCTTCTCGGCGCTGACGCGTCAGGGCGCGAGGACCAAGATCTCGGGGCTCTATCTCGCGGGGGGGAGCGTGCATCCGGGGCCGGGCGTGCCGATGGCAGCGCTCAGCGGTCGTCTCGCTTCCGCGCGGATCTGCGAGGACCTCGCTTCGATCGGACGGTTCCGCTCGGCGGCTACCACTGGCACTACCTCGACGGGGTGAGCGATGACGAGACGGCGGCGATCGTCGTCATCGCGCTGATCGGCAATCCGTTCTCGCCGGACTACCACGGCGCGCGGGCGCGGGGGGACGCGAGCGCGCTCGGCTACTCGTCGATGAACGTCGCGCTCTACGCGCGGGGCGCCTCGGCGTGGGCGCTCCAGGAGCAGCAAATCTGCGAGACGGATCGCTCCGCGAGCGACCTCGCGATCGGTACGAGCTCGATGCGCTGGGAGGGCGACCAGCTGGTCGTCGAGATCGACGAGCGCACCTCGCCCATCGCGCGTTCCTTGCGCGGTCGGGTGGTCATCCACCCCGAGGTGCAGCCGGGGCTGGAGCTCGCGATCGATGCCGAGGGTGAGCATCGCTGGTGGCCGGTCGCGCCGGTCGCGCGGATCGAGGCGGACTTCGCGGAGCCACGCATCGCCTTCTCCGGGCACGGCTACCACGACGCGAACGCGGGCAGCCGCCCGATCGATGCCGCGTTCGAGCGCTGGAGCTGGTCGCGCGCCCGCTTCGAGCAGAGCGCGCTCCTCACCTACGACGTGGTGCCCTCCTCGGGAGACGAGCGCGCCCTGGCGCTGCGGGTCGGCAAGGACGGGTCGGTCGAGGATCTCGAGCGGACCTGGCGCACGCCGCTGGTCACGACCAGCTGGCGACTTCCACGGCAGATCCGGGTGGACGAAGGCTCGGAGGCACGCGTCGTTCGTTCTCTGGAGGACGGGCCGTTCTACGCGCGCGCGCTGGTGGAGACCCAGCTCGGCGGGCAGCGCGTGGTGGCGGTGCACGAGGAGCTCGCTGCCCACCGGCTGCGGAGCCCCGTGGTGCGCCTGCTCACGCGGGCGCGGATGCGGACGCTGCGGCCATGACGAGCTGTGTCAATCCATGCTGACACCCAAAGGTGTCAGCCGGGCTTGACAGTACCCACCCTCGGTCCATATTCTCACGTCTGCGCGGCGTCGTCCGCGCGCGATCCGGTGGGAATCATGGAACAAAACAAGCTCGGGTGGCTCAGCATCTTCCGGCTCGGTCTCGTTCAAGCGGCGCTCGGCGCCCTGGTCGTGCTCACCACGTCGACGCTGAACCGCGTGATGGTCGTCGAGCTGGCGCTGCCGGCCATCATCCCGGGCGCGCTGGTCACCGTTCACCACGCCATGCAGATGCTGCGGCCGCGTATGGGCTTCGGCTCGGACGGCGGGGCGCGGCGTACCCCCTGGATCATCGGCGGGATGTCGGCGCTCGCGCTCGGCGGTTTCGGCGCCGCCGCCGCCACCACGCTGATGGCATCCCATTTCGCTCTGGGGTTGAT
>JAYTBL010000584.1:0-9198 GCA_043736975.1 Polyangiaceae bacterium | reverse complement strand
GGCGGCTGGGCAGCGGCCGCAACGGGTCCCCAGAGCGTGGGCGTGCCGAAGAAGCGCTCTGCGAGATCCGGCGAGCCCGCAAAGTCGTGGGGCAGGATGTTCGCGCGGCACGCAGCGTTGAGGGGCACGGTCGGAGACTCGAGGAACTGGTGCCAGAGCATCATTCCGCAGGAGGGCACGGTGGTGCCTCCGCTCGTCGGCGACTGGTGGATGACTCCGTGCGCGGCGCGCGGCAGCACGATGAGGCCCTGCGAGGCGGCGATGTAGTGCGGGGCGATGGCCTGGGCGAACTCGAGCGGGGTCTGCGGATCGAGCGTGCCGTTCATCATCAGCACGGGGACGTTCGAGTCTGGGTACTTGCCCACCAGCCCATCGGGCGCGTAACGCGGCCACATGTCATAGGCGTCGCGCAGCTTGGGGTCGTAGGCGGTGAACACGGCATCGGAGAGCAGGTCTGCGAGGTCCGTTCGGGAGATGGGCGGGTCCTCCTCGAGCTCCGAGAACGCGATGTGCATCCCGAGCACGTCCGACGTGAGGTTCTTGCTGCCCGCCGAGCCCTCGAAGCCGGAGAAGCCCTCGCCGAGATCATCGGTCAGCACCGATTCGAACTTCTTGAGCGCGACGACATCGTCAGCATCGCAGCGCAAGATGCGGAACGCGGTCGCAGGGACGAGCGCGCGCAGCTCGAAGCTCGCGATGAACATTCCGTAAAGCTTGCGGAGCGACGCGCCGTTGATCTTCGTGAGCCCGGCGCACTTGCCGGTATTCGCCTTTGCGATGGCGGCCCGCACCGACTCGACGGGATCGACACCGAGCTTATCGCTGCACACCGCGTCTGCCGCGCACTCGGCCAGGTACTTCCTGCCGACGCGATCGAACCAGTATCCCATCTTCAGATAGCTACAGAGCCCAGACTGGCAGATGCCGTCGAGCGCGACCGCGGTGGGCTGCGTGGGGAATAGCTGCAGGTAGCGCTGCGCCCAGTACGTGCCATAGGAGATGCCATAGACGTGCACCTCCTGGCCGGGCTTGCGCACGAGCTCGATCATGTGCCCGACGTCGCGCGCGGCCGTGGTCGTGGAGAAGGTCGCGAGGCCAGGGATGCCCCAGCGGATCTTCATCTCCTTGAGGCAGATCGCGTAGTCGAAGGCGAGACTGCCGCGCGCATTCGGGCAATCGAGCCGCTCCGAACGCCCGGTCCCGCGATGATCGGGAATGTAGACATCGAGCGCTGCGTCAGCGCGCGCGATCTCCGCGGCGAGCGCCTCGAGCCCATCCCCCGCGCCGCCAGGGCCGCCCTGGAGCAGCCACAGCTGACGACGCGGCCCCGGCGCCGTCCCCAGCAACCGCTTGACGAAGAATGTCACCTTCGCGCCGTCCGGAGAGCTCCAATCGAGGGGCACTTCGAGGTCCGCGCACTCGGCCAGCGTGTCCATACCGCCGGTCACCAGTGGGCAGGTCTTGAATTCGACGCGGCCGAGGAGCGCCGGCGGCGACAGCGCGGGCCGCGTTCGCTCCGCGATCGTCGCCGCGTCCAGGGGTTTGTCCGCGCTGGGTGAGTCGCAAGCTGCAACGGAGAGAGCTGCCGCGAGGACGGCAACCATTGCTCCAGTCGGCACCCCGAGATCCATGCTCGAGGAGTGTGCAACCCATGTACCTCGCCCGGGTCACCGGCGATGGTAGAGCCAAGTACCTTGAATTGGCCGCATGGGCTGCCGACGACGACTGCGCTCGACGTGCAACGGCGGCCGGAGAGTCAGTAACTTGGCAGTCATAGTGTCTACTTCGTGACACTTTTTGCGCGGCGAACCCACGCTGCGTGTGAGCGAGCGCCGACACGTGGCTACGGTGCGCAGTGGTCGACTGTGGCGGCAGCGTCCGCACGTGCTGCCCAGGGGACGGGTGGCACCTCCCCATACCTCGACGACTCAGACGCTGATGGCGCCCTTCCGGAAGTCGCTCTGCTCGATCTTCACGTTCACGCAGGCGGGCTTGCCGCAGGCGAAGGCCTCGTCGAGCGCGGGTCCGAGCTGCTCCAGCTTCTCGACCCAGAAGCCCCGGCCCCCGCACGCTTCGACGACCTTCTCGTAGCGAGTGTACTCGAGCGCCGTCGCCACCGCGCGCTCGGCGCCGTAGAGCTCGACCTGACCGCGACGGATCTGCGTCCAGCCGGCATCGTTGCCGATCACCGAGATGATCGGGATATTCTGACGCGCCATGGCCTCGAACTCGAGCGCATGGAGGCCAAAGCTCCCGTCGCCGTAAACGAGCACGACGTTGGCGTCGGGCCGCGCGAGCTTCGCGGCCATCGCGTACCCAGGGCCTACGCCGAGCGTGCCGAGCGGCCCGGGGTCCATCCACAGCTGAGGCCACTGCATCCTGAGGACGTTCGCCGCAGTCGCGACGAAGTCGCCGCCGTCGCCGATGACGACGTCGTTCGCCTTCAGCCGCTTGCCGATCTCGGCGCAGACGCGGAGCGGATTCGGCGGGGACGCATCCGAGTCGATCTCGGGCTGCATCTTGGCCCGGCGCTCGTCCTCGTCGACGCGCACCTGCGCAGTCCACGCCGAGAAGTCGAGCGGCTTGCCGACCGCGTCCGCGAGCTGCTCGAGGAAGATCCCCGAGTCGGCGTGGACGGCGATGTCGATGGCGCGGTTGCGACCGAGCTCCGCGCCGTCGAGATCGATCTGGATGATCTTCGCGTCCGGCGCCCACGTCGGCGTGCGGCCGTAATCGACGCGGAAGTCAAACGGCGTGCCGAGCACGAAGACGACGTCCGCCTGGCCCAGCGCGAAGCGGCGCGAGCGGCTGAAGAGGAGCGGATGCGCGCTGGGCATCGCGCCGCGGGCCATCCCGTTCACGTAGACCGGCGCGCCGAGCTTCTCCAGCGTGGCGGCGAGGCGCTCGCGTGCAGGCGACCACCGCACCTGCGTGCCGACCAGGAAGCACGGTCGCTTCGCGCCGCGCAGGAGCTCGGCCGCGGCGGCGACCATGCGTGGATCACCGGCGGGGCGGGGCGGGTCGGCGAGGGGGCGCGTCGCGGCGAGCTCGGCGTCGTCACCGAAGTTCATGAGGAGGTCGAGCGGCATCTCGAGGAACACCGGGCCGGGGACGTTCGACTGCGCGACGCGGAACGCGGCATCGATGTACTCGGGAATGCGGCGCGTCTCGGGCACCTGCACGCTCCACTTCGTGATGGGGCGCATCAGCGTGACGTGGTCCATGTCCTGGAGCGAGCCCATGTCGCAGAGCAGCTTCGGGCCTGCCCCGCCGATGCAGATCATCGGGATGCCGGCGCGTTGCGCGTTCGCCACCGCGGTGACGACGTCGGTGACGCCCGGTCCCGCGGTCACGGCGCAGACGCCGGGACGGCCCGTGACGCGCGCGAAGCCGTCGGCCGCGTGGCCGGCGGTCTGCTCGTGACGGACGTCGATGACGCGGATCTGCTCGTCGAGGCAGCCGTCATAGATGGCCTGGATGTGCCCTCCACAGAGCGTGAAGAGGTGCGTCGTCCCGTGACGCTTGAGAGCCTGCGCGACCAGCCGACCACCATGCACGAATGCCATGGCCAGCACGGTAGACGCGCCGCGCCGCGCCGCGCAAGTACGGCCTCCGGATCAGTGGCTGACGACCACGATCCGCTTGTCGATGATGTCGGCGCGCAGCGCCTCGACCTTCGCCTTCACGGCGTCCGGGATCTTCGCGGCGTGGGGGCCCTCGTGCACGTAGTCGACGCCCGCTTCCTCGAGGCCGAACACGTTCATACCGCCCCGGAACGAGCCGTCGATGGTGGCCTTCACGATGTCGTAGACGGCCACGTCGCCGCGCTTGATCATGCTCGTGACGACGACCGCCGGCATCTCGTCGTACTGGTCGGCATCGACGCCGATGGCGAGCGCATGCGCGTCGGCGACTGCCTCGAAGACGCCGTGGCCGGTCGATCCGGAAGCGTGAAAGATGACGTCACTCCCTGCGGCAATCTGCGCATTGGCCAGCGCCTTGCCCTTCGCTGGATCACGGAACGCATCCGGCGTGGGACCCGCGTAGCCGACGTGCACCTCGCACGTTGGGCAGGCGGCCTTCACACCTTGGACGTAGCCGACCTCGAACTTGCGGATCAGCGGGCCGGTCATGCCGCCGACGAAGCCGACGTGCTGCGACCTCGACATGAGCCCCGCCACCGCGCCCACCAGGAACGAGCCCTCCTCCTCGCGGAACGCGAGGGCCGCGACGTTGGGCGGAATGCCCTTCGGGCTCGGCGCGTAGTCGACGCCCGCGAAGCGCGTCTTCGGGTAGGTGCGCGCCACCAGATCGATGTCGCTCGAGAAGATGAACCCCACGCCGATCACCAGATCGAACCCGCGCGCCGCGAACAGCCGCAGCGCGGCCTCGCGATCCTCGGTGCTCGCCGGCTCGAGGTAGCTCGCCTCGACGTCGAGCTCTTTCTCCGCGCGCGAGACGCCGAGGAACGCGGCGTCGTTGAAGCTCTTGTCGCCGCGGCCGCCCACGTCGAACACGAGCCCGACGCGCGCCTTCGGCTTCGTCGCGCGCTTCGGCGCCTCGGGGATGCGTGCGGGCACGAACGTCGCGAGCACCGCGGCTGCCACCAGCGCGCCGGCCCACGCGCGCGGGCTCATGGGGCGCTCACCGCGAGCTCATGACGAGGCCTCGGCGGGACCGAAGTCGGCCGCGGCCTTCTTCATGCGGCGCGCCCACGCGTTGCGCGCGTTCTCGATGCCGCGGCCGTCTCCCTGGGCGTCGACCTCGATGAAGATCTTCCTCATGAGCGGGAGCTCGGCGCGGATGCGGCGCTCCACCTCGTTCACGCACTCCTCGATGTCGTCGGCCTTCATCGTCTTCGCGAAGGCGACCTTCATGGCGAGGATGACGACCTCGGGCCCGACGTGGAACGTCAGGATCTGCGTGACCTTCTCCACGCCCTCCACCTGCTCGGTGAGGTGCAACGCTTGCCCCTGCTCCTCGGGATCGGCGCTCGCGCCGACCAGCAGCGTGTGCGTGATGCGCGCAAGCGCCACCGCCACCACCGCCAGGAGGAGGCCGATCAGGATGCTGCCCAGCGGATCCCAGAACGCCTGCCCGGTGATGTGGCTCGTGAGCACCGCGGCGAACGCGATGGCGAGACCGATGAGCGCCGTCGTGTCCTCGGCGAGGACGAGGGGGATGGTCGGGTCGCGCGCCTCGCGCACCGCTTGCAGCCACGGCTTGCCCTTGGCGAGCACCTTGAACTCGCCCCACGCGACGCGGAAGCTCATGGCCTCGAAGCACAGCGAGACCCCGAGCACGCCGTAGCTCCAGTACCGCGACCCGTGTTCGCCGTCGCTCGGCGTGAGCACGTGGTGGATGCCGTCGTAGATCGCGAACGCGCCGCCCACGGAGAAGAGCATCAGCGCGACGACGAACGGCCAGAAGTACTTCTCGCCGGAGCGCCCGAAGGGAAAGCGATCGTCGGCGGGGCGCGCCGCGAGGCGCATGCCGACCAGGAGCAATCCTTGATTGCCCGTGTCGGCGAGCGAGTGCACGGCCTCGGCGAGCGTCGCGGTCGAGCCGGACATGAACGCCGCACCGAACTTGCACGTCGCGATCGCCAGGTTCCCAGCGAGCGCGGCGATCACGACTCTCTTAGTATCGGGCGCGCTCATCGGCTGTCGTCACGAGGATGGTTGCGATCTTGATGCGTGCTCGCGCGCTTTGCAAGAACTCGAGCTCTGCCGACCTCATTCGTTCCGACGCGAGCCAGCGGCGGAGCCGCACCTTCGCCTCCTCGTACTTCATCGTCCGAAACGGATGGGTGGTGGAACGATAAGCCTCGCGGAGCGAGTCCTCGGTCACGGCCAGGATGGGCTGGATGGTCTTGTCGACGTAGTAGACGGCGCGGACCTTGTCGCGGAGGAAGGCCGAGAGCTCCACCTCCTCGAGCCCCTCGCGCTGGAGGGCGTCCTCGAGCACCGCGTTGCCCCCGATGCGGTCGGCGAGCTCGGCGCGCGCCTCCTGCGTGAGCCGCGGCAGATCGGGCGGCTCGCTGCCTCCCTGGACGAGCAGCCCCGCGAGCATGGCGCGCGCCACCAGCCGGTCGGTCGCCGCCCGCACGTAGCGCTCCGGGTACGCGTCCCCCTCGAGCGGGACCTGCTCGATGAGCGCCTCGACGCGCGCGAAGAACGCGAGCTCGCGCTCGGTGAGGAAGCGCGGACGCGTGGCCCCCCCGGTCTCGGGCGCGATGAAGCGCACCGCGACCCGGTCCGGCGTCGCCGGCTCCTGGGCCGAGGCCGTGCTCGCGAAGAACAGGAGCGCCACCGCCAGCGAGCGAGGTCGGATCAGGTGCCGTTTCCCTTGCTGAGGTCGGTGGAGCTCGAGGCCTCCGGCTTCACGTTGGTCTCGCTGATGCGCGAGCCGCGCTGCGAGGAGACCGCGGCCTCACGCTCCTGGAGCATGTGCTCGTGGTGGTGGGCGAAGCCCCGGGCGGCGCGGCGCGCCTTGAGGAACTCGGCGAACGCGACCAGCAGATCGAGCTCCCGCGGACCGAGCGCATCCCCGAGCTCCTTCAGCGCAGTCCGCAGCGACTCGGCGTTGCGCTGGCGGCGGCCGCTCTGCGACTTCGGTGCGTCGAGCGCCTCGGCACGCGTCTCGGCACCATCGAGCAGAGCGGGCTGGCTCATCGGCATCAGGCTGTCGGGCGGGGGCTCATCGACCGAAGCAGGGCCGTCGCCCCAGGTCGGACGGGGGACCGCCGCGATGGCGTGCGCGCTCAGCCACGCTTCCATGAACGTGCGCAGGCGCTCGCTACGGAACGTGAACCAGCGCTCGCGATCGGCCGCGAAGGACATGAGCACGTCCTTGAAGCGACGGAACGCGCCCTTCCCATCGATCGCCTGCGAGAGCTTCGTCTTGAGCTCTCCCTCGTCGACCATCGGGATGAACCGCTCCATCCAGCGGTACTGCTCGCGGGACGACACGGGATCGATCCGGAGGTAGTTCGGGTCGGAGCTGATCCGCGAGTGCATCTGCGGATCGGCGACGCCGTCCACGACGCGTAGGACTTCACCGGTGGTCAGATGAAGATAGCTATGCACCTCGGGTGCATTGTTCTCGAAGGCATCCTCCAGAGCCTCCCAATCCACGGGAACATCGCGGATCGGTGCCGTCGGATGGCGGACCTCAGTCATGTTGTTTCTCCCTTCGAAGGCAAGCGCGCTTGGGGCGGGGCTGAGAGCGGGGCTGAGAGCGGGGCTGAGAAAAAATCAGAAGGTGAGCTCGACGGTCGCCGTGGGCTGGACGGGAGTCGCCGAGGGGCTGGCGGGATAAGAATGAATCCGGTGACGAAGCGTGAGTCTAAGGAGGGTACGGAGCGGGCTGCACCCCGAACGCTCAGGTTCGCACGACGGAGCGCGCTACGGAAGCGCAGCCGTGTGCCGAGCCGCGTGACGCTCTTGTCCTACCCCTCCGCGGAGCGAGCGCGGCGCACCGCCGCTTCCCAGCGCTGGAGATGTGCGGCGCGATCGGAGGCGGAAATCTCGGGTCGGAAGGCCCTGTCGAGCTTCACCATTCGCGCCGCGGTGCCGAGATCGGACAGCCCCGCGCCGACACCGGCGAGCATGGCGGCGCCGCGGCCGGTCGACTCGACCTCGGTGGGGCGGACCACCTCGACCGAGGCGACGTCCGCCTGGAACTGCGCGAGGAGGTCGTTCTTCGCCGCGCCGCCGTCGATCTTCATCACGTTGAGCGGGCGCCCGGCGTCGGCGGTCATCGCGTGCACGAGGTCCCAGACCTCGAACGCGATCCCCTCGAGCGTGGCCCGCGCGAGATGGGCCGCGGTGGTGCCGCGCGTGATGCCCGTGATGAGGCCGCGCGCATCCTGGTCCCAGTAGGGGGCGCCGAGCCCCGCGAGCGCCGGCACGAAGGCGACCCCCTCCGAGGACGTGCACTTCCGCGCCAGCGTCTCGATCTCGGCCGCGGTGCGGATGAGGCCCAGCCCGTCGCGCAGCCACTGCACGGCGGCGCCGGCGATGAAGGCGCTGCCCTCGAGCGCGTAGGTCACCTTCCCGTCGATCTGCCAGGCCACGGTGGTGATGAGCCCGTGCTTGCTCGGGGTGGGCGTGCTGCCGACGTTCATGAGCGCGAAAGCGCCCGTGCCGTAGGTGCACTTCACGTCGCCCTCGGCGAAGCACGCCTGCCCGAAGAGCGCGGCCTGCTGGTCCCCGGCGATCCCGGTGATGGGGATGCCGTCCGGCAGGAACCCCGCGCCCTTCGTGGTGCCGATGAGCCCCGCGCTGGGGACGATCTTGGGCAGCACCGCGCGCGGCACGCGGAACATCTCGAGCATCGCGTCGTCCCAGGCGAGCGTCGCGAGATCCATGAGGAGCGTGCGGGACGCGTTCGTCACGTCGGTCGCATGAACCGAGCCGCTCGTGAGGCGGTGCACGACGAACGTGTCGATGGTGCCGAACGCGAGCTCGCCTCTCTCGGCGCGGGCGCGCGCCCCTTCGACGTGATCGAGGAGCCACGCGATCTTGGTGCCCGAGAAATACGCGTCGATGACGAGCCCGGTCTTCGCCCGCACCGCCGGCTCGTTCCCCGTCGCCTTCAGCCTCTCGCAGACGCCCGAGGTGCGCCGATCCTGCCAGACGATGGCCCTCGCGAGGGGTCGCCCGGTCTTGCGGTCCCAGAGCAGCGTGGTCTCGCGCTGGTTCGTGATGCCGATGGCCGCGATGTCGTGCGCGTCGATCCCGGCCTCGGCGATGGCCCCACCCACCGCGGCGCCCACGCTCGTCCAGATCTCCTCGGGCTCGTGCTCGACCCACCCCGGCTTCGGGAAATGTTGGGGGAACTCGACGCTCTTCTTGCCGAGCGTCTCGCCCTCGAGGTCAACCACGAGCGCAGTCGTGCCGGTCGTGCCTTGATCGATCGCGAGCAGGTGCTTCGCCATGAAATTGATTCTAACCTAGGCTCCATGAGCCAGGCCGCCGAGATCCAGAAGAAGCACGCGAAGTACGTCCTGACCCCGTGGGTCGCGCAAGGAGGGCTGGTCGCGCCGGTCATCGTCCGTGGCGAGGGGCGCTACCTCTACGACGTCGACGGCAACAAGTTCTTCGATCTCGGCAGCGGCCTCATCGCGGTGAACCTCGGCCACGGGCACCCGAAGGTGGTGAAGGCCATCCAGGACCAGGCCGCGACGCTCGGCTA
>JAYTBL010000583.1:0-3797 GCA_043736975.1 Polyangiaceae bacterium | reverse complement strand
TGAGCGGCATGCGGGCCGGAGCGATCTGCTCCTCGGGCATGACCACCTTCGCGCCGCGGCGGATCTCCTCGGTCAGCGCCTCGCGGGCGACCACGGAGACCTCCGTCGACCATCCGAGGATGCCACGGGGTACATGCCAGCCCGCGGCTGGGCCGGTATGGGCGACGAGTCGAGCGCGGTCGTCTTCGCCGACGAATAGTACGCCCGGCAAGACCAGAGAGGGGCTGGCCATCGAGCTGGCGAGGCTACCACGGAAGCTCTGCGAGGTGCGCAGTTCGCTGCATCGACCCGCGCCGGTTTCGGATCTACAAGGGCGGGCGTGGTGAGAAGGGAGACGATCCAGCGGAAGGCGTCGCCGACGGCGATGCTGGTCGGACTGCCCGAGCCCCTCGTTTCCACCTGCACCAGCGCGCTGATCGAGGGCGGTTTGCGGGTGCTGCGCGTCGGTCATGCCGCCGCAGCTTGCGAGCGGATCCCGGTGATCATGCCGCAGCTGGTGGTGGTCCCCAGCAACATCGGCAAGGCCGAGGCCGATCTGCTGGCCGACGGCTGCGTGGCGGTCGGCGCCCTGGTGCTGTCCGTCGGCCCCGCGGACGACGTCGCGGAGCTCAGCGCTCGGCTGAAGGATGCGGCGCGGACGGCGCTCGGCCGCGCGCTTCGCTCGTCCTAGGGATCGCCGCGCGTTTGGTCGTGGCCGAAAATCGCGTGCTAGACTGGCGGGGCATGGAAGCGGAGAACCTCGATCGGCTCGCCTGTCCGGCCTGCGGCGGAGCTGGCGGCGGCCCCTTCGGTCGTGCCGGGAGCGCCTGGGATGACGAGGAGTACGTCTGCTCGCGCTGTGAGGGAGTCGGGTTCGTCGAGCTCGACGGCGCGATGCGCGTCGCGCCTCCGAGCCGCGCCCCGGGCCTCGTGAAGGCCGTTCCGGACGCCGCGCCCGCCAAGCCCGACACGGGAAAACGCAAGGCCAGCGCCTGAGCCCGAGGCGACCGTGGACCTGCTCGATTGCAAGGTCATGCCCTACGCGTGGGGCTCGCGAAGCGCGATCGCGGAGCTGACGGGTAGGAGCTCGCCGTCGGCCGGTCCCGAGGCCGAGCTGTGGATGGGGGCGCATCCGATGGCGCCTTCGAAGCTCACGCGCGGCGGCGAGGAGCGCGCGCTCGCCGACGTGATCACCGACGATCCGCGCGCGGCGCTGGGCGAAGCGAGCGCGCTGGCGTTCGGACCGCGCCTCCCCTTCCTCATCAAGGTGCTCGCCGCCGCCGAGCCGCTCTCGCTCCAGGCGCATCCCACCGAGGTGCAGGCGCGCGTCGGCTTCGCCGAAGAGGACGCGCGCGGCGTCCCGCGCGATGCGCCAGCGCGGAACTACCGCGACCCCTCGCACAAGCCGGAGCTGCTGTGCGCGCTCACGCCCGTGGACGCGCTGTGCGGGTTCCGCCGCGCGAGGGACACGCTCCGCCTCTTCGACGAGCTCGCGGTGCCGGGGCTCGAGCGCGTGCTCGCGCCGCTGCGGGCGGCCCCCGATCGCGGAGGGCTCGCCGCCACGTTCCGCGCGATCATGACGCTCTCCCGGCCGGAGGGCGCGGCGCTCGTGGCCGCCACGGTGGCGGCGTGCAAGGCGAGCGCGAGCAGCGGCACGACTTGGTTCACGAGCGAGCATCGCTGGGCGGTGCGCCTCGATGCGCTCTACCCCGGTGACGTAGGTGTGGTCAGCGCGCTGCTCCTGAACCTGATCCACCTCGCGCCGGGCGAGGCGATCTATCTCGGCGCCGGGAACCTGCACGCGTACCTCGACGGCGTCGGCGTCGAGATCATGGCGAGCTCCGACAACGTGCTGCGCGGCGGCCTCACGAAGAAGCACGTCGACGTCGCGGAGCTCATGCGTGTGCTCGACTTCGAGGACGGCCCCGCCCAGGCGCTGCGCGCGCAGCCCGTCGACGACCACGAGCGTGCGTTCCTCACGCCGGCCCGGGAATTCCGGCTCTCGGTGATCGATGTGACCGATGGATACATCGTCTCGCGTGCCGTCAGCGGACCCGAGATCGTGCTCTGCGCCGACGGGCAAGCGGTGCTCGCGCCGGCCAACGGCTCCCCCGAGCTCGTGCTCGCGAAGGGCCGCGCGGCGTTCGTCCCCGCGTCGACCGGGCGCTACGAGGCCCGCGCCGGGGCCGGCGGGCACGCCTCGCTCTATCGGGCGACCGTCAATCTCACGTAGCCTTTCCCTCGATGCAGCACGCGGCACCAGTGGCAGCCCGGCGTCCCGACCCCGAAGGGACGCGCAAGATCATCGGAGCGATCCTCTACGCGCTCGGGATGTTGATGGGCGGATTCCTCCTGCTCGTGGTGTTCGTGATCCCGGCGGTCACCTCCAAGCACGCGGACGTCGAGCTCAACGCCATGCTGATCGGCGCCGCGCTCGCGCTGCCGCCGCTCCTCGTCTACCTGTGGATCCCGTGGATCGTCGATCGCTACGATCCCGAGCCGGGGTGGTGCCTGCTGCTGGCGCTGGCCTGGGGCGGCATCGCGGCGTGCGGGTTCTCGGCGCTCATCAACACCGCGGTCCACGTCACCGGCAACGCGGTGGGCGGTGAGTCCTTCGGCGACGTGCTCGGCGCCTGCGTGAGCGCGCCCATCGTCGAGGAGCTCTTCAAGGGCCTCGCCGTGTTCGGGATGTTCTTCTTCCTGCGCCGCCAGTTCGACGGCGTGGTCGACGGCGTGATCTACGCGACCTTCGCGGCGCTCGGCTTCGCGGCGGTGGAGAACATCATCTACTACGGCAACGCGGCCCGCGAGGAGGCGGTGCTGGGCCACGCGGGCGTGCTCGCGACCACGGTGGTGGTGCGCGGCGTGCTCGGACCGTGGGGGCATCCGCTCTACACGTCGATGACGGGGCTGGGCTTCGGCATCGCGCGCGAGACCAACAAGACGTGGCTGAAGTGGCTC
Organism: Polyangiaceae bacterium; assembly: GCA_043736975.1. Taxonomy (GTDB): domain Bacteria; phylum Myxococcota_A; class Polyangia; order Polyangiales; family Polyangiaceae; genus Labilithrix. Next base: position 857 of record JAYTBL010000583.1, on the reverse strand, counting down.
GCGCCGCTGGGCGGCTACCTCTTCGCGGCGTTCCTGCACGCGGTCTGGAACACCGCGGCGACGCTCTCCAACGCGCTCGTGCTGCTGATGCTGCCGCTGTGGTTCCTCTTCGTGCTGGCGTTCTTCATCCTGGTCGTCTGGCTGGTGAAGCGGAAAGGAAAGATCATCCGCGACCACCTGCGCGACGAGGTGCTGATGGGCAACCTCACGCCCTGGGAGCTCGAGCTGATCACCTCCCCGGTAGGCCGCATCAAGGCGACGTTCTCGTTCGGCGGCGCGGCAGGCCGCAAGTTCATCGACGCCGCAGCGCGCCTCGCGCTGAGCAAGTGGCACACCGGCCGCGCGACGATGGGCCGCAAGATGACGGTGAGCGCCGACATGATCTACCCGCTGCGCCAGGACCTCTTCCGCCTGCGCGGCGAGGTCTCGCGAGCGATGGGCAAGCCCGTCCAGCAACCCGCCCCCTGGCAACCCCCGGGCGCGGCGCCCGCGCCGCCTCCGCAGATGCAGCAGCAGCATCCGCAACAGCAGCAGCCGCCGGGTGGATACGGGCAACCGCCTGGTCAGAACTGGCGCCGCTAGTCTCCGAGCAGCTCATCGTCGTCCTGTCCGCGGACGGTTCGGTCGCGGAAGCGGTGCTCATGAGCAAGCGGACATGCGCGCAGAGATCGGCTTGCTAGCCATTCGCTCATCGCCCTCCTGGGCGCTTCGGAGCGCAAGGCTCAGCCTGCGGCGACGCGGCGATCGCAGAGCATCATGCGCAGCTCGTCGACCGAGCGCGCCATCTTCTCGGCGCGGCGGTGCGCGACCTTGTGCGAGCCGCACACCGTGACGCGGAGGCCGTCCTCGAGCGTGGT
>JAYTBL010000582.1:0-9199 GCA_043736975.1 Polyangiaceae bacterium | reverse complement strand
GGGATCGTTCGGCGCGAAGAACAGCGCGTTCGTCTCGGGGAAGCGGCCGTTGGCGCGCGCCTCCCGCGAGGTGGCGGCGAGCAGCGCCGAGGTACCGATGGTCAGAGCCGCGACGAGAGCAAAACGCACCGAGGAAGCGTAGCGAAGGTGGCTCGCCACTACCACGCGTACGCTTCGGGGGCGGCGCCGCCGGGTCCAGGGAACAGAACGTCCAGCTCATTGATGACCGCATCATCGAGCTTGACCGAGAGGGCGCGGAGCGCGCTCTCGAGCTGCTCCATGGTGCGCGGTCCGACGATCGGCGCCGTGACCACCGGGTTCGCGAGGAGCCAGGCCAGCGCCACGTCGCCCGGCGGCGCGCCGATCCGGTCGCAGAGCGCCTCGTACTTGCCGATGGCGTCTCCGTGCTTGGCGATGGCCTTCTGCGCGAGGTCGCTGGAGCGCCGCCCCTCGGCCTGCTTCTTCAGCACGCCGCCGAGGACGCCGCCCTTGAGCGGGCTCCACGGGATGAGGCCCAGCCCGTAGTGCTTGCACGCGGGGATCACCTCGAGCTCGATCGTGCGATCGATGAGGTTGTAGAGGCTCTGCTCCGAGGCGAGCCCGAGGAAGTGCCGCGCACGCGCGGTCTCGCAGGCCTGCGCGATGTGCCAGCCCGCGAAGTTCGAGGAGCCGGCGTAGACCACCTTGCCCTGGCGGACCAGGGTCTCCATCGCCTGCCAGATCTCCTCCCAGGGGCTCGCGCGATCGACGTGGTGCATCTGGTAGAGATCGATGGCCTCGACGCCGAGGCGCTTCAGCGAGCCCTCGCACGCGCGCACGATGTGCATCGCCGAGAGACGCGACTGGTTCGGCCAGTCCCCCATCGTCCCGTAGACCTTGGTGGCGAGCACCACCTTCTCGCGGCGTCCGCCGCCCTGCGCCAGCCAGCGCCCCACGATCTGCTCGGTCCAGCCCTCGCCCTTCTTCCAGCCGTAGACGTTCGCGGTGTCGAAGAAGTTGATCCCCTCCTCGAGCGCGCGGTCCATGATCTGGAAGGAGTCGGCCTCCGACGTCTGCGGGCCGAAGTTCATCGTCCCCAGGCAGAGCCGACTGACCTTGAGCCCGGTACGACCGAGATGCACGTAGTCCATGCCCGCCAGGGTACGGCATTTTGTACCCCTGACCGACAGCTTGCAGTGAGCGTTACGTTCTCGGGAGGAGCGTGCGCATCTGCTCGCACAGCGCGAGGTAGACCGCCTCGTGGATGCCCGCGAGCGTGATGGCGTGCGTGCGCACCATCGCGAGGTCGGAGGTCGCCCAGCGCTTCGGCACCTTCGTCGCCGCGCGGGCGTGCGCCGCGCCCAGGAGCGCGCCCAGGTAGGTCGCGAGCGCCGGCAGATCCGCCCCGCGCAGGCGACGGAGGTTCAGCTTGTCCTCCTGGGGCGACAGCTTGCGCACGAACATCGAGACCTTGCTCATCGCGCCCGAGGCGCGCAGCACGGTGCAGCCGATCATGCGCATCGGCCTCTCGATCGCGGTCTTGAATGCGGTGGCGACGCGCTCGGCGGGCACCATCCCCGACGCGCCGAGGATGGTCGCCGCCGACGGCTCGCCCTGCTCCTTCAGATCGAAGATCCAGCCGCCATCCGCGCCGCCCTTGCCCTTCGCCAGCACCGCCACGCGCAGGCTGCCGAGGCTGCCGGTGCCCGCGATGCGCAAGGCGCAGTCGACGATGTCGAGCGAGCCCTTGTGCGGCCGATCCTCGTCGGGCAGCCCCTCGATGTAGCCATGGAAGGCGTCGGGCACCGCGTCGATCACCTCCGCCGGCAGGTCCGAATAGCGCGGGCCGCGCACGAAGTGCCGCTTGCCGCCCGTGACCGCGGTGCGCGCGTCGAGCAGCGCGGACTTCGAGCGATCGCGGACCTGCTCGCAGAGCGCCACCACCGGCGCCGGCCGCGCGGGCAGCGGCGCGCCGTCGAACGCGCTGCGCGCCCAGGCCTCGAGCAGGCAGTCGCACAAGTCGAGCGCGGTGCGCCCGCTCGCGCCGAGCTCACGGCCGCCCAAGAGGAGGCTGGTCGTCAGGCGCAGCACGTCGAGGCGCCAGGGGCCGATGACCGCATCGTCGAAGTCGTTGAGGTCGAAACGCACGTCGCGGTGCTTCTTCGAAGCTGCGGTCTCGCGGCTCGAGGTCGGCTCCGAGGCGCCCAGCGGATCGGTCCGGTACGCGCCCACGTTCTCGAGGTGCATGTCGCCCACCAGCCAGCCTTCGCCTTCCGGACCCTCGGCGAGATCGGGCCGCGCCGCGAGGAGGTCGTAAAAGATCGGCGCCGCGCCGCGGAGGTAGGCGAGGGGAGAGCTGCTCATCCGCACCAGCTTCCGCGCGAACAGGTCGGGGAAGCGCTTGGTGCGCTCGCGATCGAGCCTCAGCTGACGCTCGGCCAGCGCCCACGGATCGAGGTCGAGCGCAGCGCTCGCGTGCGCGGTCCTGGTCACGCCTTTCGTTGTACGCCCGGGCTCGTCGCTTGTGTACCGTCGCGGAGGTGATCGCCGCCTCCCAGCTACGCGTGGCGGTCGCGGGCTGGCTGGAGAGGGGCGCGCTCGCGAGGGGGTGGCCGGCGCCGCTCGCCCGGCTGCAGGCGAGCTTCGCGGCGCGCACGCTGGCGCGGCCCCTGGTGATCCCGCGCGGCCTCACGGTGATCACGGTGGGCGGCGCGACGCTCGGCGGCTCGGGCAAGACGCGCGTGGCGCTCGCCGTGGCGCGGTCGCTCGCGGCGCGCGGCGCCCGCGTCGCGCTGGTTGGCCACGCCTACCGGGCACGTCCGGGGCGTGCGCGCGTGGTGCGCGTCGATGACGCGCTCGCCGCCGTCGGTGACGAGGCGCTCCTCTCCGCCCGCACCCTCGGCGCGTCGTGCCCGGTGGTCGTGGCGAGGACACGGCAGTCCGCGATCGATCACGCGGCGACGCTCGCCGACCTCGTGATCCTCGACGGCCCGCTGCAGCTCGCGCCGGTCCGCGCCGCGCTCGCGCTCCTCGCGGTCGACGCCGACGCGCCCTGGGGCGCAGGCGCGCTGCCCCCGGCCGGTGATCTCCGCGCGGCCCGCAGCGCGCTCCTCGCGCACGCCGACCTCGTGGTCCCGGTCGACGCCGCCCCGTGCTTCCCCGCGACGACGCTCGCCTCGCTTCGCGCGCAGCGCGTGGGGCTGTTCACCGCCCTCGGTCGTCCGGCGCGCCTCGAAGCGGCGCTCCGCCGAGTGGGCGTGATCCCCGCGGTGATCGTCCGCGCCGCCGACCACGGACCCGTGACCGCGAACCTCGCGCGCCGCCTCGCGCACGCAAATGTCGACGGCTGGGTCGCCTCCGACAAGTGTGCCCTCCACCTGGCGCCGGTGGTCGGCGAGCGCGCGATCACCGTGATCGAAGGCCGCTGCGGGCTCCCCGAGGAGGTCGAGGTCGGCCTGGCGAGGCTGCTCGGTGGGATAATGCCGTACACGGGGCGGCCTTGACCCCCTGCCCGCGGAAGCTTTACTCTCGCTAGACCAGGGGCGGGGCCGCTCAGGAGCGCCCTTTCCGGGCCGGACGATCACGTGAGCGAGCTGGACGAGAAGACACGCGTAACGACGATCGTCCAGAAGCCGGCCGGCGAAGCCGGCGAGGACGAGAAGCCGCGCAACAACGATTGCATCGTCGTGATCTACACGAAGGAGCCCACGCTCCTCGGCAAGCGGTTCGTCCTCGACTTCACGCCGGTCCGGCTCGGCCGCGGCGCGGAGAATCACATCGTCCTCGAGGGCGACAGCGTCTCGCGCCGCCACGCGCACCTCGAGCAGCGGGGCCCCGTGTGGTGGGCGGTCGACGACGGGTCGACCAACGGCACCTACGTCAACGACGAGCAGATCAGCCGCGAGTTCGGGCTCGCCAACGGCGACCGCATCAAGGTCGGGCCCACCATCTTCAAGTACCTCTCCGGCGCCGACGTCGAGGCGCAGTACCACGAAGAAATCTACCGGATGACGATCATTGACGGTCTCACGCAGGCGCACGTCAAGCGCTACCTGCTGGAGGCCCTCGAGAAGGAGATCATCCGCGCGCGTCGTCATGCGCGCGAGCTCTCCTTCATCATGTTCGACATCGACCACTTCAAGAAGATCAACGACCACCACGGTCACCTCGCGGGCGACTTCGTGCTCAAGGAGCTGGCGCGCATCGTCCAGGGTCGCATCCGCCGCGACGAGGTCTTCGCGCGCTACGGCGGCGAGGAGTTCTCGCTGATCCTCCCCGAGACGGGGCTCGAAGGCGCGAGGGCGCTCGCCGACGGCCTCCGGGAGAAGATCGAGAGCAGCCGCTTCGTCTTCCAGGGCGACACCATCCCCGTCACCGTCTCGATCGGCGTCGCCATGCTCTCCGACACCGACAAGACCAGCCTCGATCTCATCCGCGCCGCCGATGCCAAGCTCTACGAAGCGAAGCGCGGCGGTCGGAACAAGGTCGTGGCCTGATCCCGCAGCACGACCCGTGAGCGGCGAGCTGCCGGAGATCAAGGTGCCCCCGCCCGGGCCGCGATCGCGCGCGCTCGCGGCACGGCTCACGGCGGTGGAGTCGCCGGCGTTCGAGGCGCGTCGTGATGCGCGCGCCTCCACGTCGGGCGCCGAGCAGTCGTCAATCGTCTACGAGCGCGGCGCAGGTTCCAACGTCTGGGACGTGGACGGCAATCGCTACGTCGATCTCACGGCGGGCTTCGGGGCGCTGGTGCTGGGCTACGCGCCGAACGCCGCGTCCGAGGCCGCGCGCGCCGCCGAAGGCACGCTCTCGCTCGCGCTGGGGGACGTCTACGCCTCGGAGACGAAGGTGCAGGCGTGTGAGGCCATCGCCGCGCTCTTCCCCGAGCCCGGCGCGCGCGTGATGCTCGGGCTCTCCGGGGCCGACGCGGTGACCTGCGCGCTCAAGACCGCGGCGCTCAGCACCGGCAAGCCGGGCGTCATCGCGTTCGATGGCGCCTACCACGGGCTCTCTTACGGGCCGCTCGCGGCCTGCGGGCTGAGCGCGAGCTTTCGCGCGCCGTTCGCGGCGCAGCTCGGCGTGCCGGTGACGTTCGCGCCCTACCCCGCGAGCGATGATCCGCGGGGCGCGCGCGTCGTCCTCGAGGAGAGCCTCGCCGCGGTGCGGGCGGCGCTGAAGAGCGGGAGCATCGGCGCGATCCTCGTCGAGCCGCTGCAGGGCCGCGGCGGTTGTGTGGTGCCGCCGATCTCGCTGCTGCCGGCGCTGCGGTCGCTCGCCGACGAGGCGGGCGCGCTGCTCGTGCTCGACGAGGTGTGGACCGGCGTCGGCCGCTCGGGGTCGATGCTCGCGTGCGACCAGAGCGGCGTCGTCCCCGATCTCGTGTGCCTCGCCAAGGGCCTGGGCGGCGGGACGCCGATCTCCGCGTGCGTCGGTCGCGCGCGCGCGATGGAGGCGTGGGGCGCGCACGGCGGCTCGACCATCCACACCGGCACCCACTTCGGATCGCCGCCCGCGTGTGCGGCCGCGCTCGCCACGCTCGCGGCGGTGCGCGGCGGGCTCGCCGATCGCGCGGCCGAGGTCGGCGCGCGCTGGCTGGCCGAGCTCGCCGCGGTGGCGCCGGTCCGTGGGCGCGGTCTCATGGTCGGCGTGCAGCTGCGCGATGCGGCGCACGCGCTCGCCGTCGCCCGGGCGCTCCTGGGGCGCGGCTGGATCGTGCTCACCGGCGGGACGCGCGGCGATGTGCTGACGCTCTCGCCTTCCCTCACCATCGCGCCCGAGCTCCTCTCCGCGTTCGGACGCGAGCTCGCGGCAGTGCTCGAGCGTTTGGCGGCGGTGGTAGGCTGAGCGGGATGTCCCGGGAGACCAGCGCGGCCCTCCACCAGCGGGCACGAGCGCGGGTGACGGCGTTCCTGGCGGGCGCGCCGCCGCCCGAGGCATTCGAGGCGCTGGCCTGCGATCTCGCGCGCTATCAGGCGGCGCGTAGCGAGGGCTTCGCGCGGCTCTGTCGCGCGCGCGGCGTCGACCCGGCGACGCTCGCCGCCGCAGAGGCGATCCCGCCCGTGCCCACCGACGCGTTCAAGCTCACGCGCGTCTCCACGTTCGCGCCGGCGGAGACGGCACTCACGTTCCGCAGCAGCGGCACCACGGTGGGCGCACGCGGCGAGCACTTCTTCCGCGACGTCACGACCTACGAGGCGGCGGCCCTGGCGTTCGGTCGCCACTGGCTGGCGCGGGATCTCACCGCGCCCGCGCCGGTGATCGTCCTCGGACCTTCGCCCGCCGAAGCCCCCGACTCCTCGCTCGTGCACATGTGCGCGAGCTTCGCGAAGGAGCTCGGCGTCCCGGCGTCGGTCGCGGAGACGTACCTCATCGATGCCGATGGAGTCCTCGATCTCGCGACCTTCGACGAGCGCGTCGCCATCGCGCTCGCGAACAACCAGCCGATGCTGGTGCTGGGGACGTCGTTCGCGTTCGTGCATTTCATCGACGGCCTGGGCAAGGACACCTTCCATCTGCCGCGCGGCAGCCGCGTCATGCAGACCGGCGGGTACAAGGGTCGGAGCCGCGAGGTGCCCGCCGACGTGCTGCGGAGCGATCTGGCGCGCGCGTTCGGGCTCGATCGGCGGGCGATCGTCGCCGAGTACGGCATGACCGAGCTCTCGAGCCAGTTCTACGAGCAGACGCTGTTCGATCCTGCCGCGCCGCTCGGTCTCTATGCCGAGCCGCCCTGGGCGCGGGTGGTGCCCGTCGACCCCGAGACGCTCGCGCCCGTCCCCCACGGCGCGGTGGGCATCGCCAAGATCATCGACCTCATGAACGTCGAGAGCGCGGTGGCGGTGCTCACCCAGGATCAGGTCCGGCGCGCCGGTGACGGCTTCGAGCTGCTGGGCCGCGCGCCGGGCGCGGTGCCGCGGGGCTGCTCGATCGCGGTCGAGGAGCTGCTCGGCCGATGATCCGCTCGCTCGCCGAACGCATGGCCGACGTGCGGCGCCTGCAGGCGGCCGCGCGCGCCGCGCTCGCCGATCGCGCGAGCCTGGTGCCCGCGATCGTGGAGTCGACCGGGCTCTCGCCCGAGGGCGTCGAGCTGGCGCTGCGCCGCCATGTCGAGCTCGAGGCCACCGACGCCGAGCTCGCGCAGCTGGTGGCGCGCGCCGGCGACGCCGCGCGCGTCTCGGTGGTGCTCTCCGCGAACGTCTTCGTGGGCGCGCTGCGGGCCCTCGCGCTCGCCCGCGCCGCCTCGACGAACGTGGTGGTACGCCCCTCGCGCCGCGATCCGGCGTTCGCGCAGGCGCTGGTGCAGGCCGCGGGCTTGGCCGGTGATCGCGGGCTCCGCCTCGACGACGCGCTCGACGTCGCCGCCGTCGACGACGGTGAGATCCACGTCTATGGGCGCGACGACACGATCGCCGACGTCCGGTCGCGCGCGCGGGTCCGCGTGCGCGGGCACGGAAGCGGGATGGGCGTCGCCTGGGTCTCGGAGGGCGCGGATCTCGCGGCCGCAGCGCGCGGCCTCGCCGAGGACATCGTGGTGTTCGATCAGCGCGGCTGCCTCAGCCCGCGCATCGCGTTCGTCCACGGCGACGAGGCGCGCGCCTCGGCCTTCGGCGATGCGCTGCACGCCGAGCTGGAGCGGCAGGCGGCGATCGTCCCGCGCGGTGCGCTGCCCGCAGAAGAGCGCGCAGCCGCGGGACGCTACGTCGCGACCATGACGTATGCCTGCCGGGCGCTGGTCGGGAGCCAGCACGCGATCGGCATCGCGCCGCCCGGCGCGCCGCTGGTGCTGCCTCCTCCCTACCGTCACCTGCACGTCGCAGCCTGCGCGTCCCTGGCCGCGGGCGCTGCGTTGCTCGCGCCGCTCGCCAAGGGCGTGGTCACGGTGGGTAGCGACGATCCCGCCGCGGCGCGCACGCTCGCGCCGCCCTGGGCACGCCTGGCCGCGCTGGGCGCGATGCAGCGCCCCCCGCTCGACGGTCCCGTCGACCTCCGCGACGACGCGTGATCGCGGTTCGTTGCGCGCGTCGTCCGCGCGGATTCGTCGATCGCGAGACCCGCCGAGGATAGCCTTGATCCGATGAGTCGTTGGTCGCTGGCCTCGGTCCTCCTCGGTGCGGTGTTGTTCATCGCGTGCGGCGGAGCCCCCGCGATCCGCGCGCCCGACGCGCCCCTGGCCATCCCGCCTTCGCCCGCCCTCGCGGCGCGCCCCGCCGCGCCCGCGCCGCGCCCGGAGAAGACCTCGCTCTGGCTACACATCGAAGACCCGTCGATGCTCGTCCTGATGTTCTCTGCGCTGACGGACAGCGCCAAGTCGGCGGGCGTGCCGACCGACGAGTACTCCGCGATCCTCGAGACCGTCGATCTGGGGCGCCCCATCGACGCTGCGCTCTCGCTCCACAAGAAGAACGACCTCGACGCCGCGGTGCGCGTCTCGTTTCGCGACTCGAAGGCCTTCTTCAAGCTGCTCTCCGAGAAGTTCACGCTGCGCGAGGAGGGCGATCGCATCCGCATCGCGAAGCAGAACGGCGCCGCCGACCTCGACGCGAAGCCCGACGACGAGAACGCCAACGACGTGGTCGTCTGCGAGTTCGAGGCGCGCGCCGCGGACACCGCGGTGTGCGGGACCGCCCACGGCGTCGAGCTCTTTCGCGACTGGCTCCGCACCAGCCCCAGGCCGCCCTCCGAGACCCAGCGATCGAAGTCGCCGATCGTGCAGGCGGTGGTCTACGCGGCGTCGCTCCGCCATTGGCTGGAGCGCGAGCTCTCGGACGTCGCGGGCGATGACGCCGATGACGCGAGCGAGCTCCGACGCGTGGTGGAGGACGCCGACTCGCTCGCGCTCGAGCTCGGACGCAACGGGCTCTCGATCGCCTTCTCCGCCGAGGCGCACTTTCGAGCCAGCACCTCGACCGTGGTGAAGGACCTCTTGACCCCCATGAACGCCGGTGATGCTCCGGAGGCCTTTTCGCGGCTCTCCGAGGAGACCAGCGCCGCGCTCTTCTCGCCCGGAGGGGGGCCGCTCCCCCGGTGGGTCAAGCAGCTGATGGACTCGGGACGGTCCACTCCCGACGCGGCGCGCGCGAAGACCGATGACGCCAGCGTGACCCTGTCCGCCCTCGCGAGGCGACCGTTCGCAGCAGCCTATGGAGTCCATCTCGACCGCGCGAAGGCCGCGGTCGCGGCGGTTCGCGCGGCCAAGGACCCTGCGAAGGAGAAGAAGATCCTCGAG
>JAYTBL010000581.1:0-3801 GCA_043736975.1 Polyangiaceae bacterium | reverse complement strand
GAGGTCGTCCGCGAGCTCCGCGGCGCTCCCCACGGCGCAGCCAGCAGCCGCGAGCGCGAGGAGCGCGAGGAGCGCGACACCACGAGCGAAGAAGAGCTTCATGGCGCCGAAGAGTTACTCGAGCTCCTTGTCGCCACGGCAACACTCGTGCATCGCGAAGGTACCTTTTGCGCGTAGCGACCGGCCGCTGCGCACTATACTCCGCAGCCCGCATGCGACGCGCCCTCCTCCCCTTCCTCCCCCTTCTCCTCCCCGCCCTCGCCCTCGCCCTCGCCCCCTTCGTCTTGCCGCAGACCGCGGCCGCCGAGCCACCGGCTGCGACCGCCGCGCCGCTCGCGGTCTCGCTCAACGCGACGACCAGCAAGCTGGCGAACGGGCTCCAGGTCGTGTTCGACGAGGATCACCGTACGCCCATCGTCACCGTGAACCTCTGGTACCACGTGGGCTCGAAGGACGAGGCCGAGCACCGCAACGGCTTCGCGCACCTCTTCGAGCACGTGATGTTCCAGGGGTCGAAGCACGTCCCCGAGGACACGTACTTCCGCTTCCTGGAGAAGGCAGGCGCGACCTCGATCAACGGCACCACCAACACCGATCGCACGAACTACTTCGAGACGGTGCCCGCGAACCAGCTCGAGCTCGCGCTCTGGCTCGAGAGCGACCGCATGGCCTATCTGCTCTCCCACGCCGACGAGACGACGTTCAAGAGCCAGCGCGAGGTGGTGAAGAACGAGCGCCGTCAGAACTACGAGAACGCGCCCTACGGCATGGTCCCCGCGTTCGTGCACGCCGAGCTCTACCCCAAGGACCACCCCTACCACCTCCTCACCATCGGTAGCCCCGAGGACCTCGACGCCGCGACGTTCGAGGACGTGAAGCAGTTCTTCCGCACCAACTACGTGCCGAACAACTGCACGCTGGTCATCTCCGGCGACTTCGATCGCGCGAAGGTCGGCCCGCTCGTCGACAAGTGGTTCGGCCCCATCCCGCGCGGCAAGGACGTCGTCCGGCGCAAGGCGAGCGTCGTCACCCATCCCGGCGAGACGCGCCTCGACGTCGAGGCCGGCGTCGAGCTCGCGCGCGCGCAGATCACCTGGCCCACGCCCGCGTTCTTCGCGCCTGGCGACGCGGAGCTCGATCTGGTCTCGCACGTCCTCGCCGGCAGCAAGACCAGCCGGCTCTACAAGCGCCTCGTCTACGATCTCCAGATCGCGTCGGGCGTCTCCGCCTCGCAGCAGTCGAGCGAGCTCGGAAGCGTCTTCGAGATCAGCGCCACCGCCCGCCCCGGCCACACCGGTGACGAGCTGCTCAAGGTCATCGACGAGGAGCTCGCGAAGCTCCGCACCGCCGGGATCACCGACGGCGAGCTCTCCCGCGCGCGCACCTCGATCGTCGCCGACACCATGTTCGATCTCGAGCGCAGCTCCTCGCGCGCGAATCGGCTCAACACCTACGCGCACTACGTCGGTGACCCGAACTACCTCACGAAGGACGTGGCGCGCACCACCAGCGCGACCCCCACGAGCGTGGCGGATGCCTCGCGCAGCTGGTTGAAAGAGAAGGATCGCGTCGTGACCATCGTGACCCCGAAATCGGACGCCCCCATCGCCGGCCGCATCGCGAAGAAGACGGGAGGTCGCCCGTGAGCCGCTTCTCTCTGCGGGGCCCCGGCCCCGGCCTCGTCCTCGCCCTGGTCGCGGCCGCGGCGTGCGGTGGCGATCCGCCGCCGGTGCCGGTCACGCCCCAGCCGCCCATCGTCACGCCGCCGCCGGCGAGCACCGTCGCCGCCCCGCTGGAGACGCCGGACGCGGTCTTCCGCCAGCAGGCACCGGCCGCGGACGGAAAGATCACGTTCGTCGCGCCCAAGGTCGTCGAGGTCACGCTCAAGAACGGGCTGCGCGTGCTCATCGTCGAGCGGCACGAGCTGCCCGTGGTCGGCCTCCGCCTCGTGGTGAGCGCCGGAGCCGGAGATCTCGAGGGCGCACGCCCGGGCGCGCTCTCCTTTCTCGGCGGCATGATCGAGCAGGGCACCAAGAAGCGTACCTCCCTCCAGATCAGCGACGACTTCGAGGCCATCGGCGCGCAGCACGGCGCGTGGTTCGACTGGGACTCGGGCGGCCTGAGCGTGAAGGTCCTCAAGGACAAGCTCGATGCCGCGCTCGAGCTCATGAGCGACGTCGCGCTGAACCCCACCTTCCCCGACGCCGAGATCGAGCGCCTCCGCGCCCGTCGCATCGCCGGCATCCAGGCCGAGAAGAGCAGCCCCGGCACCATCGCGCAGAACAGCGTGGCGGCGGTGGTCTTCGGCCGCGCGCATCCCTACGGGCACAGCCTGGGCGGCGAGGAGGTCGACGCGAAGAAGCTCACGCGCGCTGAGCTGGTGAGCGCGTACGGGCGGCTCTTCGTCCCGAAGAACGCCGCCATCATCGTCGCCGGCGACATCACCAAGGACGCGCTCCTCCCCAAGCTCGAGGCCACGTTCGGCACCTGGAAGGGCGCGGGAGCCGCGATCTCGCGCAAGGGCCCGAAGACCCCGGCGAAGGTGGCAGCAGAGCGGCGCGTGGTGCTGGTCGACAAGCCCGGCGCGCAGTCGCAGATCCAGGTGGTGCGGCCCGGGGTGCCGTTCTCCACGAAGGATCGCGACAGCCTCGTGGTCATGAACGCCATCCTCGGCGGCATGTTCTCGAGCAGGATCAACCTGAACCTGCGCGAGAAGAACGCCTACACCTACGGCGCGCGCTCGTACTTCGGGATGCGCCACGGCGCCGGCCCCTTCCTCGCGGGCGCCTCGGTGCACGCGGAGAAGACCCTCCCCGCCATCAAGGAGATCTTCGTCGAGCTCGAGGGGCTACGCAGCGGCGGCCCCACCGAGGAGGAGCTCTCGCTCGCGAAGGAGAGCATTCGCATGGCGATGCCCGGTCGCTTCGAGACCGCGGGGGACGTGGCGGCGGCGATCTCCGATCTCGTGGTCTACGATCTCCCGCTCGACGAGTACGAGAAGCGCCCCGGGCGCATCGATGCCGTCACCGCCGCCGACGTGAAGCGCGTCGCCGCGGAGTACCTCGAGTCCAAGGCGATGACGGTGGTGGTGGTGGGCAGCAAGGCCACGCTCGCCCCGCAACTGGAGTCGCTCGGCTTCGGGCCCTTCGAGGAGCGCGACGCGTACGGCAACCTCGTGACGGCAAAGCCCGAAGCCCCGAAGCCGAAGTGAGATGAGCCCACGTCGGGAGGCTCGGGCGGAGGTTCGCGCGCGAGCCAGCGAGTAGTGGAACCCCGCCGCGGAGGCGCAGGCGACGGATCGCGCTCACCGGATCGGACAGGACAACCCGGTCTTCGTCTACAAGCTGGTCGGCTCTTCTCGAGCATCCTCGACGACGGCGCCAGCGTGGCGAAGAAGCTGAGCGCAGACGACGTGGCGTTCCTGTTCGAGCGCTGACGATCCCGCAGCTCGGGCATACGGCCGAACGAGCTCAGGTCTATCCGGTCCATGTCGAACCGGAGGTCCTTGCGCTCGGCGGGCACGACGCGCGCGCAGACCGGCGTCATCATCAGCGCTCCCGGAGGTCGGTTCCGAACGATGTGCGGGGCGTCATGGGAGGGTGACGAGGGGTGCGCTCTGCCCGTCGATGCCGTTGCCGCCGCCGGCGTCGCCCTTCTTGCCGGGGAGGGTGGCGGCGGTGGTGGCGGGGTCGAGGGTGGGGGGCTTTCCCTTGGCGAGGACGCCCGCGGAGATGCCCCCGGAGCCTCCTCCTCCGGCGCCTCCGGCGCCTCCCTTCCCGCCGTTGCCGCCGTTGCACGCGG
>JAYTBL010000580.1:0-9212 GCA_043736975.1 Polyangiaceae bacterium | reverse complement strand
CGATCTCGGACGAGGGCGTGGCGCGATCCGGCTTGATGCTGCCGCGCTGCTCCTTCGCCCAGGCATCGCCCAGCAGCTGCTCGACCGGCATCTTCACGAAGTCGGGATCGCCGAGCTTCGCGTTGCGCGCCGCGAACGAGCGGCGCATCGCCTCGAAGACGTAGTGGAGCCCCTCGGGGGACTGGAAGCCGAGCGCCTTGAGATCGTAGCCCTCGAGGATGTGGCAGATCATCGCGAGCGTGACGCCGCCCGACGACGGCGGGGGCATCGACGTGATCTTGTGGCCGCGGTAGGTGATCTCCACGGGCTTGCGCCACTTCGCCTGGTACTTCTTGAGATCGGCGAGCGTGATGAGGCCGCCCTCGCTCTTCATCTGCGCGACGATGGCCTCGGCGGTCGCGCCCTCGTAGAAGCCCTTCGGGCCCTGCACGATGCGCTTGAGCACCGCGGCGAGGTCGGGGTTCTTGAACGTCGAGCCCTTCGCGGGCGCGCTGCCGCCGGCGTAGAAGAGCGCCGCCGAGACGGGATGCTTCTGGAGGCGCTTGCCGGCCATCTCGAGCGTCGAGGCGAAGCCCTCGTCGATCGCGAAGCCGTTCTCCGCGAGCGCGATCGCCGGCGCGAGCAGCTGCGCCCAGGTGAGCTTCTTCGAGCCGAGCTTCTGGTGCAACTCCCACAGCCCCGCGACGCTGCCCGGGACGCCGACCGACTTGATGCCCTCGCGCGCCTCGGCCTTGGGCTTGCCGTCGGCATCGAGGTACATGTCGCGCGTGGCGGAGGCGGGAGCGGTCTCGCGGAAGTCGAGCGCCCTCACCTCGCCCTTCATGCGCGTGACCGCGAAGCCGCCGCCGCCGATGTTGCCGGCGGTGGGGTAGGCGACCGCGAGCGCGAACGCGGTGGCGACCGCGGCGTCGGCGGCGTTGCCTCCGGCCGCGAGGATGTCGCGCCCCACGTTGCTGGAGATCGCGTTGTCGCTGACGACCATGCCCTTCGCGGAGCGCACCACGACCGGCTGCGTGTACGGCCACACGCCGCGGGCGGGCGCGGCGTCCGTGCCGGCATCGACCGCGGCCACGACGGGCGCGGCATCGGGCAGCTCGTGCCCGACCTGTGCCGACACCGGCGACGGCGGCGCGGGCAGGGGAGGCGCGCCGGCGCAGGCGGCGAAGAGCGCAACGACCAGAGGGACCGACCAGAAGATCTTCGTTCGCATGGCGGCCTGCAGCCTACTCGTCCGCGAGCGAGGTCGCATCCCCCGCCGACCACGGGTCGGTCCGGTTCGATGGCCTTCTGGGGGCACCCGAGGAGCCATGCGCGGGGCGTCTTGCTCGAGGCGAGCCGCGCTCCGGCGGTTGTAGGATATGCTCCGAGCGGAGGACGGTTTCGACCCGCGAATGACGCTTCGAATTCTCCTGGTGGATGACGACGACACGACGGTGAAGGTGGTCAGCCGCTTTCTCGCCCACGAGGGTCACGTCGTGCAGGTCTCCTCGGGCGGAGCAGCTGCGCTCGAGCTCCTGCGCGCGGAGCCCTTCGACGTGCTCTTGACCGATCTCGTGATGCCAATGATGAGCGGGCTCGAGCTGGCGGTGGCGGCGCGGCAGCTGCGCCCCGCGCTGCGGGTCGTGGTCATGAGCGGCCAGGCGCGGACCGCCGACGCCGCGGAGCACATCGTGTGGCTCGAAAAGCCCATCGATATCGATCAGCTTCTGGCCCTGATGGTGACCGCCCCCGCATGAAGCGAATCTGGCGGCGACCTGGCCTGTGGGGCATCGTCGCGCTCGCGGTCGCCGCGCTCGTCTTCGTGGGGCTGCGCTCGCGGGGACCGAGCGTGAGCACGGTGGCCGCGGCGCGAAGAGATCTCGAGCAGCACGTCGTGGCGAGCGGGAGGGTCTGGGTCCCCACGCGGGTGCAGGTGTCGGCGCAGGTCCCGGGCCTCATCGTCACCGTGGGCGCGCTCGAGGGCCAGCGGGTGAAGGCCGGTGATCTCCTCGTGCAGATCGACGACTCCGAGGCGCGCTCATCGGTGGCGCAGGCGACCGCGTCGGTCGCCCAGGCCTCCGCCCGCGTCGATCAGCTCCGGCGGGTCGGGTCGATCGTCGCCACCGAGAGCCTCAAGCAGACAGAAACGAACCTCGCCCGGTCTCAGGCCGATCTCGAGCGCTCGTCGCGGCTCGCCGCCAGCGGCACCGTCGCCGTCGTCGAGCTGGAGAACGCCAAGCGCGCGGTCGATCTCGCGCGCGCGCAGAAGACGGCCGCCGAGGCGCAGCAGATCTCGTCGGCCCCGGCGGGCGCGGACTCCCGCGTGGCGCTGACCGCGCTGCTCCAGGCGCAGGCCCAGCTGACCGGCGCGACCGTTCGGCTCGCGCAGACCCGCATGAAGGCCGTCCAGGACGGCGTCGTCCTCTCACGGGCGGTCGAGCCGGGCGACGTCGTGCAGCCGGCGCGCACGTTGCTCGTCATGGCCGTCGACAGCGAGCTCCAGATCGTCTTCCACCCCGACGAGCGAAACCTCGCGAACATGAAGGTCGGCCAGCGCGCGCGCACCTCGGCGGACGCCTTTCCCCAGGACGTGTTCGACGCCGAGGTGAGCTACATCGCGCCCTCGGTCGATCCCGAGCGCGGCAGCATCGAGGTCCGCCTGCGGGTCCCGCAGGCGCCCGCGAAGTGGAAGCCCGACATGACCGTCTCCGTGGACCTCGTCGTCGCGAGCAAGGCAGGGGCGCTCACCGTGCCCTCCGGCACCGTGCGCGGCGCGAGCGCGGTGCAGCCGCACGTCCTGGTCGTCCAGGACGGTCGCGTCGTGCAGCGCGACGTCACGCTCGGCCTGCGCGGCGACGGCTCGACCGAGATCACCTCGGGCCTCGAGCCGGGAGCCCAGGTCATCGTGCCCGACGGCACGCTGCTCGCGGCCGGCCAGCGCGTGCGCGCGAGCCGCGAGGATCTCTGAGATGCCCTTCGTCTGGTTCGTGGCCCTCCGTTACCTGCGCGCCGCCCGGGGACAGACCGTGCTCATCCTCGCGGCGGTGTCGGTCGGGGTCAGCGTGGTCGTCTTCCTCTCGGCGCTCATCAACGGCCTCCAGACATCGCTCATCGAGAGGACTCTCGGTTCGCAGCCGCACGTGACCATGCGCGTCGCGCGCGAGGTACCCCGTCCGCTCACCACCGCCACCGCGAACACCGCCATCTCCACCAACCTCCAGGTCGCAGCGCAGCGCCTGCGCTCGATCGATCAGTGGTCGGTCGTCATGGCCGACGCCGAGCGAGTGCCGGGCGTCATCGCCGTATCGGCGACGGTGAGCGGCGCCGGCTTCGCGACGCGCGGGGAGGCGAAGTCGCCCATCGTCGTCACCGGGATCGACCCCGAGCGCTTCCTCGCCATCATCGACCTCCGCAAGAAGACTCACGCCGGTCGCTTCGACGTCGCGGGAGGGAACGTGGTCATCGGCAGCGTGCTCGCGTCGACCCTCGGCCTCGGCGTGGGCGACAAGCTCCGCATCGCGACCACCGAGGGCGCGACCGACACCGTGACCATCGCCGGGGTCTTCACGCTGGGCAACCGCGCGCTCGACGAGACCTGGCTCGTCACGTCGCTTCGCCACGCCCAGTCGCTCTACGCGTTGCCCGGAGGCGCGACGACCATCGACCTCAAGGTGGCCGACGTCTTCGACGCGGACCGCGTCGCGACCGAGCTGCGGGAGGGCACCGGCCTCGACACGCAGAGCTGGATGCAGAAGAACGCCGACCTGCTCGCGGGGCTCTCGGCGCAGCAGAGCTCGAAGTACATGATCCAGTTCTTCGTCATCCTCGCGGTCGCGCTCGGCATCGCGAGCGTGCTCATCGTCTCCGTGGTGCAGAAGTCACGGGAGATCGGGATCCTGCGGGCGGTCGGCACGTCGCCGCGCCGCATCCTCGGCGTCTTCCTGGTCCAGGGTGGGGTGCTCGGGCTCCTGGGCTCCTTCATCGGGTCGGCAATCGGGGCGCTCCTGGCGAAGGGCTTCGAGAGCCTGGCGCGCGATGGTGCCGGGGCGCCGCGCTTCCCGATCGCGCTCGACGCCACGCTCTTCGTGCAGGCCACCCTGCTGGCGACCGGGGTGGGGCTGCTCGCCGCCGTCATTCCCGCGCGGCGCGCGGCGCGGCTCGACCCCGCGACGGCGATCCGCAATGGCTAGCCCTCTGCTGGCGGTGGTGGGCGTGGTCAAGGAGTACGGCGAGCGGGTCCTGACGCGCGCGCTCGACGGTGTCGACCTCTCGGTCGACGAGGGAGAGTTCGTCGCGCTGATCGGCCCCTCGGGCTCGGGCAAGAGCACCTTGCTCAACATCATCGGCCTGCTCGATCGGCCGACCCGAGGGCGGGTCGTCCTCGGAGGTACCGACTCCACCTCGCTCGACGAGAACGGGATCACCGCGCTGCGCGCCCGCATGCTCGGCTTCGTCTTCCAGTTCCACCACCTGCTGCCCGCGTTCACCGCCCTGGAGAACGTCATGCTCCCCGAGTGGGGCGACGCGGGCTTCGCGACGAAGGAGCTGCGCGAGCGCTCGAGGGCGATCCTCGAGGCGGTCGGTCTGGCCGACCGCGTCGACTACCTCACCACCGATCTCTCGGGCGGGCAGCAGCAGCGGGTGGCGATCGCGCGGGCCCTGGTCCGGAGCCCTCCGCTCGTCCTCGCCGACGAGCCGACGGGCAACCTCGATACCGTGTCATCGGGCGAGGTGTTCTCCCTGATGCGGCGCTGTAACCGCGAGTCCCGGACGACGTTCCTGATCGTCACCCACGATCCGCGCATCGCTGATCAGTGCGACCGCGTGGTCGAGGTCGTGGACGGACGCGTCCGCAGCGATCGACCGACCCGGTAGGGCGGCTCGGCGCCTCCTTGTGACCGCGTGGCGCAGACCACCTTGTACGCTGTCTCCGGCGCCCACCCGCGCTGTCACAAGTAGCGCCAGCGATCCACCCGGTGTCACCCGAAGAGGGGGCGGGATTGCGCCAGTTTCGGGCGGCAAACGGCGGCACGTACGTTGCGAGGGGTCTCTTCGTCGCGCGCAGCATGCGCGCCCCTTACCAACCGGAGAGAGACCACCGTGAAGACCATCGCCAGCGCCTCTGCCCTCGTCGCCCTCGTCGCCCTCGTTGCCCTCGGCTCCCTCTCGATGGGCTGCAGCGCGAGCCCCACCACCGGCACCGGTAAGGGAGGCAGCGGCCACAACGTGAACACGCGCACTGCGCTCTCCGCGCTCAAGAGCCCGACGGGGAGCTTCACGAAGGCGACGGCGTCGAGCGCGTTCGGGGGCTACCGCTCGCAGCGCGCGAGGAGCAAGCAGGTCTCGGCGCCGGTCCCCAACGGCGGCGCGGGCGGCGGCGGCAACATGGGCACCCGCACGGTGCGCCTCCTTGACCAGGCGACGTCGCCGGGCGCATGCGCGTCCGGTCAGGACTGCGCGTGCCCGACCGGCGGCACGATGGCCTACGAGTCGGAGCAGACGCCGGAGGGGCAGCTCGTGAGCGTTCAGTTCAACGGCTGCGGGTTCGAGGACGGCATGAAGTTCGACGGCGAGGCGGTGCTCCTCGCGAGCACGACGTCGATGCTGGGCCTCGCGGAGGAGGCTTCGCCCCCGAGCGACGCGGCGAGCGGCCAGATCGTCGCGCTCCTCCTGGCGGCCTCGGGCACCGCCTCGCAGGGCGGCCAGAGCGAGGTCCTCGAGTTCGCGCTCCTCACCGAGGCGAGCTACGCGTTCCTCGCGGTGTCGGTCGCGGACGGCACGGTGGTCATCGGTGTGGGCGAGGACGGGAGCGCCGTCGTTCGCTCGAAGGACGGCGCGTACCAGTGCAAGAGCGAGGCGAAGGGCTACGTCTGCACGTCGGAGACGGGCGAGACGCTCGAGATCGAGAATGGCTCGGGGTTCTGATGGTCAGTGCTTCTCGGGCACGAAGTGCTGCGTGTCCTCGGGCGGCCGCACGTAGCCCTTGGCCTTCTGGCGGGGCGGGAGCTTGAGGCGCTTCGGCGTCAGATCCTTGTAGGGAATGCTGTCGAGGAAGTGCGCGATGCAGTTGAGGCGCGCGCGCTTCTTCTGGTCGGCCGGGACCACCCACCAGCGCGCCTCGCTGGTGTCGGTCTTCGCGAACATGTCGTCCTTGGCGCGGGAGTAGTCGACCCAGCGCGCGCGGGCCTCGAGATCCATGGGGCTGAGCTTCCAGCGCTTCACCGGGTTCTCGATGCGGTCGTGAAAGCGCTTCTCCTGCTCGTCGTCGCTGACCGAGAACCAGTACTTGAAGAGCAGGGTCCCGGAGCGCACGAGCATGCGCTCGAACTCCGGCGCGGCGCGGAAGAACTCCTGAAGCTCGGCGTCGTCGCAGAAGCCCATCACGCGCTCGACGCCGGCGCGGTTGTACCAGCTGCGATCGAAGAGGACGATCTCGCCCTCCGAGGGCAGCTGGTTGATGTACCGCTGGAAGTACCACTGCCCCCGCTCGCGATCGGTGGGCGCGGCGAGCGCGACGACGCGACAGACGCGCGGGTTCAAGCACCCTGCGATGGTCTTGACCACGCCGCCCTTGCCGGCGGCATCGCGGCCCTCGAAGACCACCACGACGCGCAGCTTCTTCGCGCGCACCCACTCCTGGAGCTTCACCAGCTCCTTCTCCATGCGCTCCAGCTCCGCCTCGTACCGCTTCTTGGTGAGGCGGTTGGGATCGAAGTCGGCTTTTTCTTTGGTCGGCTTGGGCTTGGTGCTCTTCTTGGCCATCGGCCATGCAGACTACAGCTTCTTGATGGGGAGCCGCTTGTCGAAGACGCTCGCCCAGACGTCGTGGTCCCAGTCGTAGGACACCACCGACATGCTATCATCAGTCACGCGGACGACCGCGAAGGTGTGCGCACCGTCCTTCACGGCGCCGGGCTTGAAGACTTCGACGCCGTGCCACTGGTAGCGGCCGGTCGCGTGGTGATGGCCGTGGAAGATGCCGATCACGCTCCACTGCTCGACCAGCTTCGCGAGGCGATCCTTGAGCGTTCCCGCGGCGAACCAGTTGTCCGAGGACCAAGGGCCAGCGAGCGCGAGATGGAAGTAGAGGATGACGGGGACGTTCTTCGCGACGTGCTCCAGGTCGCGCGCCAGAAAGTCGAGGCCCTGCTCGTCGGGGGCCTCGCCGAGCGCCACGAGATGCAGGTCGTCCCAGTCCCAAGCGTAGAAGCGGTTGCCGCCATGGCGGGCCATGACCCGCTGCTCGACGAAGGGGCCGTGCACCTTGTCGTGATTGCCGACCACCTCGAACACCGGGATACGGAGCTTGCCGTTCGTCCCGCCGTCGAGCCCGTAGGTCGCGGCGAACGGCTCCCACTCCTCGACGCTGCCCCACTCGGTGAGATCGCCGGTGACCAGCAGCCCGCGCGGCGGCGCGACGGTGCCGCCCATCTGCTGCGGGAGCGCGCGACCGGCGATGCCATTGAGCTTCGGGATCAGGACGTCGTGCGCGGCGGGGATGCCGCCGAAGCCGAAGTGCGTGTCGGAGACCACGAGGAACGTGACGTCGCTGCTCCCGCGGAGCTGCTTCATCGTCGTGACCGGCGCGGGCGGCGCCTCGGGCTTGCGCTTGCACGCACCCAGCAGCAGCGCGCCGAGGAGGAGCGCGCGCGCCCTCACGGCTCGATGCAGCGCGCGCCGTCACGACAGACGACCGGCACCCGCTCGACGAGCTCGCTCTTGAAGGCCGCAGCGAAGAACGAGCAGACGCGCGGCTCGGCGCAGTTCTTGACGACGATCGTTCGATTGCGCTGCGAGCCGCCGTGGATGGTCACGACCAGTGCGCTCTTGTCGACGCCGGGCTCGGCAGCGACGAACGTGCCCGAGAGCGGCGTGACCTGCGCGCGGTCGAGGAGCGGCAGCGCCTTGCCGAGGCGCTCGCCCTTGATGGTGATCTCCTTGACGTCGGTGGTGAACGGAAACCGCTCCTCGTAGGTGATACTCTCGATCAGCTCACCGGACGCGGACTGCGCAGGAGGCGACGAACACGCCGCAAAACAGAGGAAACAGAAGACGAGGAGGCCACGTTCCAAAGCCCGATTGTACCTGAGCGCCCGGCTGTCAGCTTGTCTCTCAGTGTTTGACGATCGTGCCGAGCACCTTCTGGGCGGCGGGCTTGCCGGCCGCCGTGACGACCACGACCACGTCGGCGTCGGCGTCGTAGTAGCCGGACTCGAGCTTGGAGACGCCGCCGTTGCGCGCCTTGGGCGACGCGATGCTCGGGCCGTCGGGCGCGGGGTTCGCGGCGGGACGGATGACCTGGACGGCCACGCCCTTCATCTGGATCTGGAGCTGCTCGTACTTCGGGCCGACGAGATACTTCGTCGAGACGACCTTCCCCTTGGTCGCGGTCTTCGTCGCGTCGGCGAACGTGTCGAGGTCGATCGAGGAGACCGACTCGCCGTGGATGGTCGCGGTCGACTTGTGCGGGCCCGCCTCCTCGGTCTTCTCGGCGACCTTCTCCGCCTTGTCCGCGGGCTTCGACTTCTCGGCCTTCGCGCTCGCGCTCGCGGGCCCTGCGTACTTGCCGGTGTAGCCCGCCCAGGGATCACCCTCGGGTGCCTTCGCTTCATTCTTGGCAGCGCCTCCGCAGGCAAAGACGGTGAGCGAGGAGAGCAATGCGGCGATATGCAGAACACGCATGGGGGGACCTCCGTGGACGTCGAAGGGTGTACCGCCGAACCTCGCGCGGGCACCGTCGTAGCGGCGTCTCAAAGGTCTGCGCAGGGTGGATCACCAGCGATCCTCAGGGGGGTGCGTGCCGCTCTCATCACCCCTTTCCGGCGAGCCGGCAATTATCGGGTGGGGGCGTGTCGGGCCGCAGGATCCTGATGGTAGAAAGCCGCAAGCTCGGCGTAGAGCTCGGGGTGCTTCGCCTTCAGCTGCGCGCTGCGCTCGAAGAACATCTCGGTGATCACGGCGAAGAACTCGGCCGGGTTGGTCGCGCCGTAGCCGTCGATGTCGCTCGGCCGCCCTTCGTGCAGGCGCTTCGAGAGCTCGGCGAACTCGTCGCCCAGCACGCGTGCCCACGAGGCGTAGCGCGCGCGATCTCCGAGCGAAGGCGCGCCGTCCATCGCGCCGTCCTCCGCGTCGAGCTGGTGCGCGAGCTCGTGGAGCACCACGTTGCCGCCGCCGACATGCCGCGCGCCCTGGAGCACGTGATTCCAGGAGAGCACCACGGCATCGCGCGCGCG
>JAYTBL010000579.1:0-3808 GCA_043736975.1 Polyangiaceae bacterium | reverse complement strand
AGACCTCGCCGCGCACCGTCATCTCACGGATGTGACGCTCGGCGGAGCCCGCGCGATCCCGGCGCTCTCGCCAGGCGATCTCGATGTCCTCGGCGGTCACCACGCTGCCGGGCGGCGTGGTCGACGCGTGGAACGGGCGTGGCACCTGTGAGGCGGGGCCCGCCTCGTCCCAGTCGTTGTGGTCGCTGGCGCGCGCGGCGGCGAGCGCGCTGGCGAACGCCGCGGTCTCCTCGAGCGGCGCCAGGCCGAGCGAGACCTTCTGGCGGTCCCCGGCGAGGCGCGTGGCGAGGTCGAGCAGGGTGGCGCGAGCGCTGCGGTCGAACTGCCCCCACTCGCGCTCGCGCGCCATCTGCATCAGGTAGGCGTCGAGCGCGCGCAGGTTCTCGGGCGTGCGCGGGATGGTGGGCTCGATCTCGACCTTCACGCGGAAGAGCGTGGCGAAGTCGGCGTCGGCGTCGAGCAGCGCGGCGTAGAGATCGGGCGGGCCGACCAGCACCACGCGCACGCGGATCGGCACCGGCACCGGCCGCAGCGTGGTGGCGTAGAGGCCGAGCGGTCCGAGCGGGTCCTCGGCGCCGATTCGCCGCTCGCGCATGATGCGCTTCATGCGCTCCCAGATGATGGGATCGGTCATGAGGTCGGCGGCGCGGAGCACGAGCACGCCGCCCGAGGCCTGGTGCAGCGAGCCGGGACGAATCCTCGTGAAGTCGGTGAGCAGCGCGCCGAAGCGCGCGCGCCGCTCGAGGTAGCCGAACAGGTTGGGGTACGTCGGGTTCGTCTCGTAGATGACGGGCGGCGGGGAGTCCTCGTCGTGCGAAACCAGGAGGTTCACCTTGAAGCGCCCGAGCCGTGTGGCGTGCTCAGGATCGTGCTCCTGCGTGCCCTGCTGCTCGGCCTGCTCCTCGGTCATCTGCTGGGGCGGGCCCTGGTCGACGAAATCCGACCAGTCCTCGATGAGCGCCTTCTCCACGCTGTCGAGGTACGAGAGGACGTCGCTGCCGAAATCGGAGAGCAGCTTCTTGAGCTCGGCGAGCGCGCGCTGGATCACGGCCTCCGAGAGGCGGCTCATCGCCTCCTCGCGGGCGGCATCGAAGGTCGCGTTCTGATCGCGGACCAGCACCGCGGCCTTGTCGACCTCGGTGGTGAGGCGATCCTCGGCCTCGCCGAGCGCCTTCTTCGTCGACTCGTCGAGCGCCGTGAACTGCTCGGCGGAGAGCGGCTTGCCATGGAGGATGGGGAACGTCTGCACGCCGCCCTGGACGGAGCGGATGCCGAACCCGAGCGTCTTCGCCGTGGTCTCGAGCCCCGAGAGAACCTCGCGGTTCTTCGCCTCGAGCTCCTGAACGAGCTTGTGCGTGGCCTTGCGGACCTCGTCGTGCTGCACGAGGCCGGGGATCTCGCTACGCAGGCGATCGATGAGCGCCTCCATCGCTGCGACCAGCGTGGCGCCGGCGCCGGCGGGTACCATGAGCGGCTTCGGCGCCTCGGGGCGGTCGAAATCGTGCACGTAGACGATGTCGGGCGGGGTCTCGCGCCCCTTGGAGAAGCGCTCCGCGTAGCGAACGATGTCCTCCTCGATGATCACCTGCTGCGAGGCGGCGACGAAGACGTGGAAGCTCGGCTCCCGCGACGCGAGGCCGAGCGTCAGGGCGCGGCGCGCTACCGTCCCCACCAGCTCGAAGAGGCCGCCGCTGTCGAGCGGGGTCTCGGGGAGGGTCGCCGGATCGGTGTAGAGCGCAACGAGCTCGGCGGGGATGCGGAACGGCTCGCGCCCCTGCCCGGGCGCGGGGGCGCGGTTCGCGTCGAGCCACGCCCGCACCGGGCCGTTGAGCGACTGGGGCGCGGCGTCGGCGGGCGGCGGGGTGGAGGGCGCGACGTGCTTCCCGGCGGCTTCGCGCTCACGCTCGCGGAGCGCCGCGGGCGCGGGGGCCTCCAGGGTCTCGCGGCGTGCGGGGGGGCGTTTCTTGGGCGCGGCGGCGTCCTTGGCGACCTTCGACGGCCGGTCCTTGGGCTCCTTGCCGTCCTTTGCGACACTCCGGGCGGAGCCGCGATCGACGGAGCGGGTCGAGCCGCGCTCGGGCGGGCTGACGCCGGCGATGGCCGTGGGGCCACGAGGAAGCTCGGGGTCGCGATCGGGGGGACCAGACTTTCCGCCGCGCTGGGGCATGCCCACCTAAGCGTACCAGACCGATCCCGACCGGGCCGGCCAGATCGATGGCCCGCGCGAATGGTCGGGAAGTTCCTGAGGGGTTCGCGCCTTAAACCCGGATGACTTCCTTCTTTGCGGGGGACTCAGCTTTAGCCCTGTGCCCGCGCACATCGCCCGGGTACCATGCGGAGCAGCGATGGCGCGATTGATCCTCGCAACGGCGGAGGGACAGCAGGCGATAGAGCTGCGACCCGTCAACAGCCTCGGTAGGCATCCGAACAACTCGATCCAGCTCCTCGACAAGATCGTGTCGAAGGAGCACTGCATCCTCGAGCAGCGTGACGGCGGCTTCGTCCTTCGTGACCTCGGCAGCCTGAACGGCACCTACGTCAACGGCGAGCGCGTTCGCGGCGAGATGCCCCTCCGCCACGGCGACGAGATCGCCCTCGGCTCGACGCGCGCCCGCTACGACGACGGGCAAGGCCCGGCGATCGACTTCAACGCTCCCCCGCCCTTCGCGCACGGTCCCGCCATGGGCGGCGTCGGCCCCGGCGCGGTCGCGCATCCGCAGAACGGCCCGCAGCCGAGCGCGAACATGCACGGGCCGAACAGCCCGCAGCAGCCCTGGCAGAAGGGCCCGAGCGTCCCGCCCCCCATGAGCGGCGGCCAGGGCCCCATCCCGAGCGGCGTGATGCCGTCCGGCATGGGCGGCGGCCCGAGCGGCACGGTGGGCATGCCCATCCAGGGGCTAGCCCCCCGCGGCCCCGGCCAGAGCTTCCAGCCCAGCTTCGCGCCGCAAGCTCCAGCCGGTCCGCAGCAGCAACCGAGCTACCCCGGTGCGCCGGGCGGCGTCGGGGCCATGGCGCGCCAGGCGCAGCGCCCGCCCAGCTTCGGCGGCACCCGCGTCGACGTGCTGGACTCCGCGCGCGCCATCGGCACGCAGATCAACGCGCAGACGAAGGGCTTCCTCCCGTTCGATCAGATTCAGCATGATCCGCAGCAGCTGCGCGTCGACTACGAGCGCCTCCGCCTGACGTGGGAGCTCACCCGCGACATCGGCCTCGAGCGCGATCTCGATCAGCTGCTCCACAAGATCCTGATGTCGCTGTTCAAGTTCGTGAACGCGGACCGCGCCGTCATCCTGCTGCGTGAGAACGACGGCAAGCTGCTCCCTCGCGCGGCGCACCGCCGCGACGGCACGGACGCGCCCATCCAGGTCTCGTCGACCATCCTCGATCACGTCATGACCGAGCGCGCCGCCGTCCTCACGCACGACGCCTCGATGGACTTCGCGTCCTCCAAGGGTAAATCGATGATCCTGAACCGCATCTCGAGCGCCATCGTCGTGCCGCTCCTGCACGAGAAGCAGGTCCTCGGCGCGCTCTGGCTCGACTCGGAGTCGCTCGCGCAGTTCCAGCAGAAGGACCTGGAGCTCGTCACCACCGTCGGCAACCAGGCCGCGATGTTCATCGAGAACAACCTGCTCGCCAAGAAGGTCGAGCAGGAGATCATGACGCGCGAGCGCTTCAGCCGCCTGCTCTCGCCGAACGTGGCCGAGCAGGTGATCTCCGGCAAGCTGGAGGTGAAGAAGGGCGGCGTTTACGTCCCCGAGTGCACCGTCTTCAACTCGGACATCCGCGGCTTCACGCGCATGAGCGA
>JAYTBL010000578.1:0-3808 GCA_043736975.1 Polyangiaceae bacterium | reverse complement strand
AGGTTCGTCTTGCCCTGCCCGTTGTCGCCCGAGACTACGTTGAAGCGCTCACCGGGCTCGAGCTCGACCGCCGCGAGATTACGGAACGCCCGGACCTGCAGATGCTCGACGTGGAGCGGCCGCCCTTGCACGGAGACGCTTCAGATGCGCATCGGCATGACGACGGCGAGGAACTGGCGATCCGACGTCGTGGTGGCGCCTGCGGGGCGCAGCACCGCGGGATCGAGCTCGCCCGAGAGCGAGATCGCCACTTCGTCATCGGTCACCGAAGCGAGCACGTCGAGGAAGTACTTCGCGTTGAAGCCGATGCTCATGTTCGGTCCCGCGTACTCGACGGGGATCTCGTCGAAGCCGTCCCCCGACTCCGGCGACTCGCTGGTGATGCGCATCGAGCCATTGGTCAGCGAGAGCTTCACGCCACCGGTGCGCTCGCTCGCGGCGACCGATACGGCCTTCAGTGCGTCGGCAAAGGCGCTGCGCGGAGCTCGCACGACCTTGTCGCTGCTCGCGGGGATGACCTGCGAATAAGGGGGAAACTGCGCGTCGACCAGCTTCACGCTGAACGTCATGCCCGCGCCCTGGAAGAAGGCGCTGGAGCCGCTCTGCGTGATCAGCAGCTCGGGCTTGCCCTTCTCGCCGCTGCCCGCCCCCTCGGCGAGCATCTCGTCGCACAGGCGGCGCAGCTCGTGGATGGCCTTCAGCGGGATGAGCATGGTCGCGGAGGCCTGACGACCGCTGACCTTCACGTCGACCTTGGACAGGCGATGACCATCCGTGGTGACCATGCGAACGGTGTCGCCTTCCCACTCGAAGAGCGCCGAGTTCAGGTGCGCGCGCGTCTCGTCGGTCGAGATCGAGAAGTGCGTCTTGGCGATCAGCTCGGCGAGCACGTCGACTTCGAGCGCTAGCGTCGGTGAGCCTTCGGCGGGCTGCGGCAGGGGCGGGAAGTCCTCGCCCGGCATGCCGCGAAGCGTGTAGCGACGCGCGCTGCCAGCTGCCTTCAGCGTGGTGGTCGCGTTGTCCTGGGTGGCGATCACGATCGGACCGTCCGGCATCATCTTTACGCGCTCGAAGAGATCCTTCGCCGACACCGCGACGCTACCCGGCTTGCTCACGTCCGCGTTCACGCGGCCGAGCAGCGACAGGTACAGGTCGGTCGCCGCGAGCCGCAGCGCGTTCGGCCCATCGACCGCGAGCAGCACGTTCGCCAGCACCGGCATCGTGCTCTTGCGCTCCGCCACGCCCTGCATGCGCGCGACGATCTTCAGCAAATCCTTCTTGGCGACCGTGAGCTCCATGGCGTGTCTCCGTCCGAACGAGGCTGCGAAGTGCCCGGGTTACGCGTCGGGGTCAAGGGGCAGCGAGGCCCAAGGCCTCAGGCGCGAGAGGCGCCTCGGTGCGGGATTGGAGAGGGAGATGTATTTAAATTTAAAGATAGTCGTACTAGAGCCTGTGGATTCTCGGGATAACCCCAGGAGTTCAGGGATTCCATGTGGTTGAGATATGATCCCTCTGGGGAGTCGCAACGGGACAACCGACCGCGGGACCGTGGACGGAATTGTCCCACCAAGACTCCCCAGCGAGCACACCCCTGTATCCCCATGGGTTCGAGGCACTTTGCCCCCAATCCCGACCGGGATGGGTCAAGCCTGCTTCTTGACCGCCGTACGTATCGGTTTCGTTGCGGTTTTCGACGGCTCTGCAGCGAACGTTCTCGCCACATCGTCGATCAGCTCGCGGCGCGCCTTCTCGTAGGTCTTCGGGCCGACGCTGCCATCCTTACGCCCCACCTCGAGGGCCTCCAGTGCGCCCAGGAGCTGCTGTCGCTCGCGTTTGGTGTCCCGGGGCGCCGCCTTGCGAGCGCCCAGCACGATGCCCGTCACGAGGCCGCCCAGCGCCAGGAACGTGGCGACCACCTTCCCCGGGCCCTCGGTCGGGAGCCCGCGGATCGTGATCTTGATCGTCTTCGCGGGAGCCTCCTCGCGGCGGAACTGCTTCTCGGCGATGAGCGCGCGCTGACCGAGGCCGTCGTTGGAGGGCTTCGTCTTGTCGAAGCCCTCGACCTCCATGTCCATGCCCTTCGATGCCGGCGCGATGACCCGCGCCGCGGCGAGGTTCGGCGCCATCCCGACCTCGAACGCGACCTCGGCCTCGCCCGAGTACGGGACCTGCCACTTGAACTCGATCACGTGCTGGCCCGGTCCGAACGTGCCGCGGAGCTTCACGCCCTTCGTCGGTACGGCGTCGGCGCCGACGTCGGTCATGCCCTGCTGGGTGGCGAACGCGGTGAAGTTCTCAGGCAGCGGGATGACTACGTCCTTCGGGACCCACGCGCTCTTGCCGAAGTTGTAGATGCGGATCGCCTGCTGGATCTGGACGCGATCGTCCTTCACCTCGGTGTAGATCATGCTCTGCGAGACGATGAGCGCCTGCTTCACGTCGCTCGTCACCGGGTATACGTGCAGGAGACCGCGCATGCCGCCCTTCGGTCCCAGACCGAACGGCGTGACCGAGAAGGTGGCGCCGTCTTTCAGCACCATCGGGCGATACGCGACGCCGCTGCCGGTCTCGAGGTCCTTGAAGCGCGCGATCCCCGCGTCGTCGGACATCAGGGTGATTCGCTTCTTGCTCTCGCCCTTGGCCACCGAGTTGTAGAGGATGCCAAGCGTGACCTCGGTGCGTCCGAGCGGACGACCCGTGGGATCGGCGAGCTGGAGCTCGATCGAGCCCTGCGGCGCGCTCGGATCCTCCATCACGCCGTCCTGCGGAGCCTCCTCCATGCCTCCGTTCTGCGGTTGACCGCGGGCGCCACCGGCGCGCGGATCGGCCTGTCCGGGCGGAGCGTGCGGGCCCTCGTCCCCGTCGTCGTCCTGGCTGCCTCCCTGCGGCATCGGCGGATGCCCGGCCGGTACCGCCGCGTTGGGATCGATGGGACCGGGGCCGCGCGGCTGCTGCGCGCGGGCGTCTGCGGCCGCGAGCAATGTGGTGATCGCCACGAAGCCAAGGGACACGAGCAACTCACGCTTCATCGACGATCTCCTTCGCGGCCGCGTCGGCCTTCGCCGCCAGCGACGTCCCGCACTTCTTGCAGAACGCGGCGTCAGGCTCGTTCGACACTGCGCACTTCGGGCACGTGAGCCGAGCGAGGTCCGCTGCGGTGTCGTGCTCCTCCTCCTGCGCCTCGTCGTCGTCCTGCTCTACGGGGGGGGGCGCAATCTTCGTGGGAGGCGGTGCGCCGCGGTACCCGGTGTCGATGATTCCCGCCTCGACGAGGAACGCGTGAGCGGCGCTCTCGGCCTTCGGACGATGCGGATCGAGCGAGGCGTCGATCCGCTTGAGGACCTCCTTGAGCTCGCCGCGGTACGTGTTCGACAGCTGCTCGTGATCCTCCTCCTCGAGCTTGCCGAGGGCGCGCTCGTTGTCGAGATCCTTGAGGGCTCGAATGAGCATCTTCTTGCGTGAGGAGAGCGCGTCGACCGCGTGGGCGGTGGCGTCGAGTGCCTCGAGCTCCGGCGACAGCGCAGCGTCTCCGCTGAGGATGCGCAGGCTCGCCCAGAAGAGCGCGATTACGCCTAGCAACGTGCCCGAAGCCAGGATGAGGATCGCCATCGGCGCCCCCACGATGACGCCCGCGATGACCGCGAGCGACGCCGTGGTGAGCGGCAACCCGATGGCCACCGCCTTCGCGATGCGGCGCTCGTCGAGCTCCGCCTTCGCGTCACGGTGCCCTCTTCCTTCACCGGAGGCCAACCCGGTCTCTGCCGTTTCGTCAGCCATCGAGGTCTCTGAGCTCCGCGTCGATGCGATC
>JAYTBL010000577.1:0-9218 GCA_043736975.1 Polyangiaceae bacterium | reverse complement strand
ATGTCACCGTCAACCCGCGCCACCGTGCGATCGTCAAGACCATTACCGGATTCGCCAAGGACCTGGGCCTGCTGCTCACCGCGGAAGGCATCGAAACCCACGAGCAACGGCAGCTGCTGCTGGAACTCGGCTGCGAATTCGGCCAGGGCAGACTTTTCGCGATGGCCATGCCGGCCACCGAATTTGAGCAGCGACTCTAGAACCCTTCAAGCAAACTCGGATGCCGCGCAACGTGTCTTCAAGGCGCGTGATAGCCTGACCCTAAACCGAGGACATCAATGTCGCGTGCCTTCAATTTCAGCGCCGGCCCAGCCGCATTGCCTGCCGCGGTCCTTTCCCGTGTCCAGGACGAAATGCTCGAGTGGAAGGGCGAACGCGCCTCGGTGATGGAGGTCAGCCATCGCGGCCAGGCCTTCATCGACTGCGCTGCCGAAGCCGAGCGCGACCTGCGCGAGCTCCATGCCGCACTGCGACCAGTCGACGCCGATGCGCGCCGCCTTGGTCCCGGCGATGCGCGCCGTCGCGACCGCGCGCAGGATGTCGAGCTCGGAGGCGCCCTTCACCGGCGCGACCCAGGTCACGTCTTCCCCGTGCGCGCCGCCGTGCTGCTCGTGGATGGACACGGTGTCGCCGCTGTCCTCGGCGCGCACGATGTCGGCGATCGCGCCGAGCAGCAGGAGGTCCGCCGCGCTCCAGGTGGCCCGCGCGCGCTCCAGCGCCACCAGGTCTCCGGCGCGGTGCGCCGTCAACACCTGCAGGAGCCCGGCCTTCGCGATCGACTGCTCGACAAAGCTGCTCACGTGGTCCCCTCTTCCTTCGCGCCCCACCGCTTCAACAAGTCGTGCTCGAGGCCGAGCTGGTCGAGCGTGCGCCCGACCACGGTGTCGACCGCCTGCTCGAGCGTCTTCGTCTTCCCGTAGAACGAAGGCATCGCCGGCTGGATGACCACGCCGGCCCTCGCGAGCGCGGTGAGGTTCTCGAGGTGGATGATGCTCAGGGGCATCTCGCGCGGCACGACCACGAGGGTGCGGCGCTCCTTGATCATCACGTCGGCGGCGCGCGTGAGCAGCGTGTCGGAGATGCCGTGCGCGATGCGCGCCACGGTGCCCATCGAGCACGGCACGATGGCCATCGCATGCCAGCCGGCGCTGCCGCTTGCGAACGGAGCCTTGTAGTCGCGCATGCCCCAGATCGGGAAGTGCGCGCCGATGGCCTCGCGGATGTCGCCGCCGCACTCGAGCGCCCAGACCTCGGGCGCGGTCGAGGAGAGGCAGACGCCGATCTCGACGTCGCTGCGCTCGCGCAGGAGATCCAGCATGCGCTTGGCGTAGGGCGCCCCGCTCGCGCCCGTGATCCCGATCACGATCTTGCGCTTGCTCACGACGGCGCCTCCTGGAACGCTGCGCCGTTCTTCTTCGCGGGCGCGCGCGCCGTCCCCTTGACGATCGCCGCGACGCCCATCGTCAGGTCCTCGGCGACCACGCCGTCGAAGCCCTCCTCGCGAAGCACCGCCTCGTACTGCTCGCGGGTCACGAAGCCTTCCATGCTCTCCGCCAGGTACGCGTAGGCCTCGCGGTCCTTGGCGATGAGCTGACCGAGCACCGGCAGCGCGGTCTTGAGCGCCGCGCTGTGGAGCGCGCGCGTGCGCAGCAGCTTGGGCGCGAACAGCTCGAGGGTGATGAAGGTCCCTCCGGGGCGGAGCACCCGGCTCGCCTCGCGGACGCCCGCGCGGAGGTCGGCGAGGTTGCGCATGCCGAACCCGCAGATGATGGCGCCGAACTCGCCGTCGGCGAAGGGCAGCGCCATGGCGTCGCCCACGACGCGCTCGGTGCGCGTGACCTTGGGCTTGCCCAGCTCCAGCATCTTCGCGGAGAAGTCGCAGGCGACGATGCGCTCGGCGGGGAACGCCTTCTCGAGCAGCGCCGAGAGATCGAGCGTGCCCGCGCAAAGATCGAGGACCGCGCCCTGCGGCTCACCGATCCGCGCGATCGCCTTGTCGCGCCAGCTGCGGTCGATCCCGAACGACATGAGCTTGTTGAGCACGTCGTAGGTGGGCGCGATGCGGTCGAACATCGCGCGGTTCGCGTTCGCGTGCTCGGGCGCGTCCTTGCGGTCGTCGAGGCGCGCGACAGGGCGCGCGACATCGGTGCCGCGCCTGCTGCTGAGCCCGGTCCGGAGCGTCCCCACGAATGCGCGCAGCCCGTCGTACCCCATGGCTCGGTTCTCCCATGAACTTTCAAATACTTTTGAAAGGTCTATAGACCGCATTGACGGGGGGTCAAGCAAGGGCAGAATCAGCAGTCATTATGAAGCCTGGCGAGCATCCCGAGTTCTTCCGCTTCCCCGCGCCCGAAGGCCGCTCGCGGGAGAGCACCATCCGCCTCGACGGCGAGGGGCGCTTCTTCCACGACGACGCCCTCGTCGAGCACCCGAAGCTCCGCGACGCGCTTCACACCTGGATCGCCCGTCATCCCGACGACGGGCGCTACATCCTGGCGAACGGCTACGACTGGACGTACTTCGTCGTCGAGGACGTACCCTACTTCGTCCGCAGCCTGCGCGCCGAGGACGGCGACGCGATCCTGGTCCTGAGCGACGCGACCGAAGAGCCCCTCGACCCTGCGACGGTGCACGCGAACGAGCGCGGCGAGCTCTATCTGAAGGTGAAGAAGGAGGCGAAGGGCGGCCCGTTCGACGCGAAGCTCACGCGCTTCGCGCAGGGCCAGCTCGGCCCGTTCCTGAGCGAAGGCGGCGCCTCGGGCGTCACGCTGACAACGAAGCGAGGCACGACCGAGATTCCTGCCTGAAGATCCGGGCAATTGCGCTGCACAACCGAAGGTTTTCGGCTACGATGCGCGCGCCCATGCGTCTCCTCATTGCCGACAAGCTTCACCCCCGTGCGGTCGAAGAGCTCCGCACGCTCCCCGTCGACGTCCTCTACGAGCCCGAGCTCACGAAGGAGACCCTGGAGTCCAAGCTCCACGGCGTCGGCATCCTCGTCGTCCGCTCGAAGGAGGTCACGCGCAAGGCCATCGAGAGCGCGCTGATGCTGAACCTGATCGTGCGCGCAGGCGCCGAGACGGCCACCATCGACGTGAAGGCGGCCAGCGAGCGCGGCATCTACGTCGCGAACTGCCCGGGCAAGAACTCCTCGGCCGTGGCCGAGCTCGTCTACGGCCTGCTCATCTCCATCGACCGCCGCATCCCGGACGGCGTCGCCTCGCTTCGCGCCGGCAAGTGGGAGCGCATCGAGTACGCGAAGGCCGAGGGCCTCATCGGCAAGACCATTGGCATCGCCGGCCTCGGCGCCATCGGGCGTGACGTGGCGATGCGCGCGAAGGCCTTCGGCATGCACCCGATCGGGTGGAGCCGCAGCCTCAGCCCGGCGCGCGCCGCCGATCTCGGCATCGGCTACGCCGCCACCATCGAGGAGCTGGCCGCCAAGTCGGACATCCTCACCGTCCACCTCGCGCTCAACGACCGCACCCGCGGGATCATGAGCCGCCGCGTGTTCGAGGTGATGCCGAAGCGCAGCATCTTCA
The DNA here is from genome assembly GCA_043736975.1 of Polyangiaceae bacterium. Taxonomy (GTDB): domain Bacteria; phylum Myxococcota_A; class Polyangia; order Polyangiales; family Polyangiaceae; genus Labilithrix. The sequence continues at coordinate 5,676 of JAYTBL010000577.1, read as the reverse complement.
TCAACTGCGCGCGCCCCGATCTCGTCGATTACGAGGCCTTGAGCGACGCCATCAAGAGCCGCGGCCTGCGCGTCGGGCTCGACGTCGTGCCCAACGAGCCACGCGGCAAGAAGGAGATCCCGGCGGATCTCTTCAACCTGGTCGCCCCTACCGCCACCGGCGGCTTCCTCTACGCGACGCCCCACATCGCGGCTTCCACCGATCAGGCGCAGCTGTCGATCGCGACCGAGACGGTCCGGGTCATCCGCTCGTTCCTGCTGGAGGGCGAGGTGCCGAACGTCGTCAACGTGATGAACCTGTCGACCGCGCGGTTCCAGATGGTCATCCGCATGCTCGACAAGGTCGGCACGTTGGCGAACGTGCTCGCGGTCATCAAGCGGCACGCCATCAACGTCGAGGAAGTGACGAACACCGTGTTCGAGGGCGGCGGCGCCTCGTGCGCGAAGCTGCGCATCGTCTCGCGTCCCAGCGAGGGCTGCATGGCGGAGATCCGCGCCTTCGAAGAGGTCCTGCACGTCGACATCGTGCAGCTGCCGAACCTCGCCTGACCACAGCGCGGGGAGGCTGTCCATGTTCCGGCGAGGCATCCCCGCGATCCTCGCGGCCTTGGCGTTCCTGTCCATCGCGGCGTGCACCGACAAGTCCGTGACCGCTGGCGCGGACGCCGGTGACGGCGGCGCGCGCGTCCGTGACAGCGGCGCGGACGCCGCGAGCGCGGACGGCGGCGTCGACGACCTCGCGCTGCCCCCGCCGGTCAACGAGGAGCTGCTGGCGCGCATGCGCCATCTCCTCGAGGCCGTCGCGCAGAACAACCCCGATCTCGCGGGCGACGTGGTGTTCCCGCGCGACGGCTACATCGCCTCGCGCGACACCGTCGATCCCCAGAAAGCCTGGGAGAGGCGGGTCTCGGGCCTCTTCAAGCGTCACGTCGAGCGAACGCACAAGCGCACCAAGGGCATCGAGACCGCGAAGTTCTCGGCCTTCGAGCTGGGCCACTCCATCCAGCAGCTGCCGCCGAAGAAGCACGACTTCAAGCGGCCGCTGTGGCGCGTGAAGCACTCCAAGCTGTCGTTCACGATCGAGGGCAAGCTCCACCACGTCGACATCGCCGAGATGACGGCGTGGCGCGGCGCCTGGTACATCACGCGCCTCCGCTGATCCCTGCGATCAAGCAAGCCGCGAGGCCCGTCGGTCGCATCGACGGCGATTGATTGGTGGGAGGTGTGGCGCGCGCTCCGAGCTCAGCGATAGCGCAGCCCGCCGCGTGCCGCGCCCTCCGCCTCCAGCGCCTTGCGCACGATCCCGGAGCGCCCCATGTCGAGGTGCACGCTGATCGCCGTCCCCTCGAAGTCGAACACGCGGTAGCTCGCGCCATTGACCGGCGTGGTGGAGAGGAGGAACGGATCGGCCGCGGCGTTTGCCTCGGTGGTCTTCATGAGCACGCTGACCGGGACAGGCTGTCCCGTGCTGCTCGACCGCACGAGGCCGAGGCATCCCTGCGTACGCGCGTTGTCGAAGACAGAGTAGCGCGCCGCGGTTGCGTCGCAGTCCTCGATCGCGGCGTAGCCGTCGGGACTGCCGACCTCGACGGGGTCGACGAGACCGAGCCACGTCACCTTCGCGCCCATCCCGTAGCCGCAGCTTCCGTTCATGATGCGCGTCGCCGCCAGGTGCGCGAGGACCGCGCCGCGGCTGTAGCCGATGAGGAAGACCTTCTTCGTCGCGGGCTCGGTCACCGCCTTGCACACCGGGCTCAGCGGGCCGTCGATGAGCGCCTCGTCGACGATGAAGCGCGCGCCCGAGTCGGCGAAGGCGAGGTTGCTTGCGCCCTCGGGGGGTCCGTTGAAGTAGAGCGCCCGCGTCCGGCCCAGGCTGTCGCGCGAGGCGTACGAAGCGTACGCCCAGGGTGCCTTGCCCTCGGCGCCGCGCAAACGCGCAGACTCCTTGAACGAGTGCATCTCGGGCTCGCCTCCGGTGGTGGCGACGCTGTTGAACATCTGCGCGATCACGTTGTTCTGCGCGAGATGGTTCCCGGTCCCATCGAAGGCGATGAGCACCGTGCCCTCGGCCGTGACGTCGCCACGGATCTCGTCGGAGCTCGAGCCGCTGGGCTCGCTCACCTCCTGAGCGCAGCCGGTGACGAGCAAGAACGTGAGGGGTAGGAGCGAGCGCCGGAGGTCCATGACCAGTCCCTCTGCACGGACGATGCCGTGCGCCCGGTCACCCAAAGCATTGAATTTACTGAACGAGTGAGTGTCCAGCCTACCGATCGGTAGTGGATCGATTCACTCGGATCAGTTCAGGTCGCGGGCGGGGTCGCCGTCACGACGATGCGCTCGCGCTTCGATACGACGACCCCGCCCGGCTTCTCGACCGTCACCGCGAAGAGCTTCGCCTTGCCTACCGGCAGCTTCGCGGCAAAAGGCACGAGCAGCTCGCCGCTCAGCCCGACGTCGAACACGCCGCCGTCGACCGGCGGCTCGTCGCCGCGCGTCTCGTCGAAGATCCACAGCTGGTACTGGAAGCGCTTCGGATCGTTGGACGCCAGCCCGTCGAAGCGCATCACGCCCTTCTGCACGCCGGCGTGCCACACGACGTCGCCCGAGGCCTTCGCGGCCGCCTCGTCCTTGGTCGTCTTCCAATCGACGCGCGCCGTACCCGGCAACGCGAGCAACGCCTCGCGCTGGGATGCGCCGGCGACGACCGGCGCGGCATCCGCCGAAGCGGGCGCCGGGGGGGCGATAGCGACGATCTCGGCCGGCTTGCGCGCCCAGCTCACGACCGCGAGCACCACCGCGGCCGCCGCGACCAGCCAGGCTGCGGTCGAGGACGCGGGACGACCGCGCAGCGGTGTGGGCCGCTGCTCGGAGCGGAGCGGAGCGGAACGCGGCTCGGGCGCGGCGCGCCCGGGCGCGAGGATCTTCGCCACCAGCGACGCGGGCAGCGGCTCGGCCTGCTCGGCCCGGGCCTCGTAGGCCGCGGCCGCAACCGAGGCCGCGAGCAGCTCGAGCTCGAGACCGAGGTCGTCCGGCAGGTCGAGCGAATCGAGCTCGGCCTGCTCGTCGGACTCGAGGCCGAAGAGGGCTGCACCCGCGGCGAGCTGGTCGCCGCGCGCCGACACGCGGGGATCATTCGTGCTCATGGTTCGACCTCCACCGACTGGGCGCGCCCGACCGGCGCAGGCTCGCCGAGCAGCGCGCGCATCCGGAGCAGCGCACGACGCGCGGTGGTCTTCACGGTACCGAGCGGCAAGCCGAGGCGCGTCGAGATCTCCTGCTGCGTGAGACCATCGTAGGTGGCGAGCACGAGGATCTCGCGCTCGGCCGGCTCGAGGTTCGTCAGGGCGCGCGCCGCGAGCGAGGCCTCGACCCTCAGCTCGGCGCTGCCGATCTTTTCGGAGACGACGTCCTCCACCAGCTCCTCGTCGCCATCCCTACGCGCCCGCCGCCTCCGCAGATCCACGAGACGCCTGCGCGCGATCATGGCGACGAACGCCGGCTCACTCGAGCGCTCCGGGTCGTAGCGAGACGCGCTGCGCCAGAGATCGAGGAAGATGTCCTGCACCGCGTCCTCCGCGTCGGCATTCGTGGGCGTGTACTTGCGCGCCAGCGACCAAACGAGCGGGCCGAACGATTCGAGACATGCACGTGCCAGGTCATCGCTACCCGAGACCGGATGGCGGGCGCGGGCGAGGCGAGCTAGCGGGTATTCGCGAGAGGAGCTCAAGAGGCCGGCGGTGAACGATCAGGCGTCCATCCTCCTTCCTGTATACCCGAGGAGCGAGCTGGGCAGTACGCAGGAGTCGATCGCGTGGACAAGGGCCCCCCGCCACCGCACCGAGGCGACGATACGCGCCGCGCCGCCGCTGCCGATCACCGTGCTTTGCCCGATCCGGATCCGATCGCCGTTCAGCGTCGGCCACGATTGAAGCGGCCCTTCGGCCGCGACGACGCCGGGAATCACGCAGTACTCGAACAGCTCGAAGCGCTCCTCGAGGAGCGCGTCGCCCGAGAGGAGGTCCTCGAACCGCCATGGGAGCGCATCGAAGGCGGCATCGAATGGCGCCAGCAACGTGAAAGGACCGTTCTCTGCGAGATCGGTGACCAGGTCGGTCGCCACGAAGCCGGCAAGACAGCGGGACAGCGGGACAATCAGCTCCTGGGAGAGGAGCGTGCGTTGGGGAGCGGCAGCCAGCATGAGACCTCCGAGAGAGCCTTCGCTGGCCCGGCGGTTCTGGATTTCTCAAGGCGGAGAAACGGGCGCTTCGGTCGCTCACTCGAGCGGACGGTCGCGCTTCACTTCCTCGAGGAGCTGATCGATCCGATCACGCTTCTCTTGCCCCGCGTCGTATTCGAACTTGAGCTCGGGCACCACGCGCAGCTGGAGACGCCCCGTGATGGCGCGCTTCAGACGACCTGACGCACGCTCGAGCGCGAGCTGCGTGTCCTTCCGGCGCGCATCGAGCAGCGCGCCGGGCTCATGAAGGATCGCGAGCCGCCAGAAGATCTTCGCCATCCGGAGGTCACCGGTCATGGTGACGTTCGCCACCACCAGCCCCTCCAGGCGAGGATCGCCGAGGTCACGGGAGATGAGCCGCGCAATCTCCTGACGGAGTTGCGCGGCCACCCTCGCGGGTCTCGTATTCGCTTCGCTTGCCATCAGGAGATCAGAGCTTCTGCTTGATCTCTTCGATCTCGAAGGACTCGACGATGTCCTTCTCCTTCATCTCGCTGTAGCCGTCGAGGCTGATGCCGCACTCGAAGCCTTCCGAGACCTCCTTGACGTCGTCCTTGAACCGCTTGAGCGCTGCGATCTTGCCGTCCCAGATGGCCACGCCATCACGGAACAGACGGGCGTAGCCGCCGCGGAGGATCTTGCCGGAGGTGACCATGCTGCCGGCGACGATGACGCCGCGGATCTTGAAGATCGCGCGAATCTCCGCCTTGCCCGACGGCTTCTCGAGCTTCGTCGTCGGGAGGAGGCCTTCCATGGCCGCCTTCACGTCGTCGACCGCTCCGTAGATGATCGAGTAGAGCCGGATCTCGACGCCGTTCTCCTCGGCGAGCGCCGAGGACTTCCCGGCGGGCCGAGCGTTGAAGCCGATGACGATCGCCTTCGACGCGATGGCGAGGTTGACGTCGCCCTCGGTGATGGCGCCGACGCCGGCCATGATGACCGACAGCTTGACCTTGTCTCCCGAGAGGCGGACGAGGGACTCGGCGAGGGCTTCGACCGAGCCCTGGACGTCGCCCTTGATGATGACCCGGAGCTCGAGCTGGCCGGAATTCGCGGCCATCCGTGCGAGGTCCTCGAGCGTCACCTTGGTGGTCGCAGGCATCGAGGCCTTGGCCTTGAGGCGACGACCTTCCGCGATCTCCTGCGCCTTCTTGTTGTCCTTCACGGCGTCGATGGTGTCGCCGACGTTGGGGACGTCCGCGAGGCCGAGGACCTCGACGGGGGTGGAAGGACCGGCTTCGGCGATCTGGCGGCCGTTCTCGTCCGTCATCGCGCGGATCTTGCCGAAGGCAGGACCGGCGAGGACGAAGTCGCCCGGGCGGAGGGTGCCGTCCGTGACGATGATGCGAGCGACGGGGCCTTTGCCGCGGTCGAGGAGGGCCTCGATCACCGTGCCGCGACCCGGGCGGGTCGAGTCGGCGCGGAGCTCGAGAACCTCGG
>JAYTBL010000576.1:0-3813 GCA_043736975.1 Polyangiaceae bacterium | reverse complement strand
TCCTGCACATAGGAGATCACCAGCTCCTTGCGGCCGTTCGCGGGGATAGGGAAGACGCGCGCCGAGAACTCGTTTCCTCCCGAGCTCTCGAGCAGCGCCGGGTCCTGCTTGCGGTGGAGGAAGTCCTCGTAGGCCTCGCGCGCGGCGGTGAGCTCCACCACCTCGCTCTCCTGCCAATGCTCGCCGATCTTCATCGCGAAGCGCTGGAGCGAGGCGCCGCTGGGCAGCGCGATCCGGAAGCGCCCCTCGAGGGTGCGCGACTCGGGGTTGTCGAACACCAGCCGCAGCTCGGTGAAGGCGACGGAGCCGTCGATCACGGCCTGCGCCGTCATCCCCGCGAGGCGCAGCCCGGTGCCGTCCGACGCGGTGAGCCCGAGCAGCGGCTCCTGCTTCAGCGCGAAGCGGATGGCGGGCGCGCCGATGTCGACCTCCGCGCTGGATCCCGCGATCCCCAGGGTCGGTGAGCTGGCGGGCCGCGTAGCAGCGTCGTGACACGCCGACCCGGTGCCGCAGACCACGACGCCCGTCAGCACCGCAAACGCTCGGAATGAGAGCCGCATCGTCGATCTCCTCCACGTGGCGGGCTTCAGGCGCAGCTCCACCTCGACCGGAGGATACGGCCGATGCAGACTTACGATCTCGCGCGTCGATGGGGAGGAATGAATTCTCTCCGGAGCGCGTTCGTCTCCTTCGAGGTTCAAGCAGGTGTTCGAAGCTCGCGAAGCCGGCCGCGTCGTCGCGAGCGTATTGCTCTCGGGCGGTGCTCCGCCCCCCGCGCTCGTCGAGCACGCGAACCGCGGGCTCGTGAACCTGTGCCTGCCGCCGCTGGCGGAGCGGGACTTCGTCGTCTCATCGCCCGAGGAGCTGGCGCCGTTCATCCCTCCTCAGTTGTGCGGAGCGCTCGCCGACCTCCTGCTCGAGATCTCGAGCACCGAGCCGCTGCGGCGACGTATGGCGCTTGCCTACCTCGGGCTCTGGCGCCTGGAGTCGACCGCGAGAACGACGCCACGCAAGGGCGCGATGGCCGAGCGAGTCGCACGCTCGCTCATCGGGGAACTACCGCAGCATCAAGGGGTCAGCGTCCCCCAGGAGAGAGCCGTGTACCAGCAAGAGGCCTATCGCGGCGGTGATCTCGAGGCACGGCGCGCGCCGCCGGTGGTCGATCACCTGCGCGCTCGCGTAGCGCGCGTTCGCTCGGAGATGCTCGAGGTGATCGCTGCCGTCGACCGCGTCGTCATCGGCAAGCACGAGATCGTGACGCGCGTGCTCACCGCGATGGCGGCGCGCGGTCACGTCCTGCTGGTCGATGCGCCAGGCGTCGGCAAGACGCTCCTCTGCAAGACGCTGGCAGCGGCGCTCGGCGCGCGCTTCGGCCGCATTCAGCTCACGCCCGACCTCATGCCGATGGATGTGACAGGCGCGACCATCTACGACCCGAGCACTGGCAAGTTCGTGTTCCGTCCCGGCCCGGTGTTCACGAACCTCCTCCTCGCCGACGAGATCAACCGCGCCACGCCGAAGACCCAGTCGGCGCTCCTCGAGGTGATGGAGGAGCGGACCGTCACCGTCGACGGCACCACGCACCGCATGGCCGACCCGTTCCAGGTGCTCGCGACCATGAACCCCCAGGACCACGCCGGCACCTTCCCGCTACCCGCAGCGCAGATCGATCGCTTCATGGTGATGCTGGAGCTCGGCTACCCGACGCCTGACGACGAGGTGCGCGTGCTCGACACCCACCTCGCGGGCGGCAGCGACGGCACGACCAGCGCGGTGGTCGCCGCCGACGCGCTCGTCGAGTGGCAGAGGACCGTGCCGATGATCCACGCCTCGCCCGAGGTGAAGCGCGCCGCGGTCGGCTACGTGGACGGCCTGAGACGCAGCGCCACGAACGGCCACATGGTCAGCCCGCGCGCGACGCTCGCGTGGATGCGCGCCGCGCAGGCCCGCGCCATCCTCGCGGGGCGCGAGTTCGTCACCATCGACGACCTCCTCGGCATGGCGCCCGACGTGCTGCGCCACCGCCTCTGGTGCTCGGCGCCGGAGATCCGCGATCGGCTCCGTCATCTGGGCGCCGGTCAGGGGCAGGCGCGATGATTCGCCTCCCCACCCAGCGCCACTGGCCGAAGCATCTCCTCCGCATCGCCACGCTGTTCTTGCCCTCGGCGATCGCGTGGCTAGTCGCGTTCGAGACCGACAAGCAGGGCGATCTCGCCGAGACCGTGCAGTACACGCTGGGGCCGCTCTGGCTGCTCCTCGCCACCGGCCTCGCGCTGCGCACCGCGCTCGCCTTGCGTGATCGCAACAAGCCGGGCGCGCCCTCGGTCCTCGCGCGCATCGACGTCCTCACCACGAGCGGCACCGCGCTGGGCTGGGTCTCGGCGCTCGGCATCGTAGGCGCGGTCACGCTCGGCTGGGCGAGCCTCGCCGCAGTCGGGCTCCTGGGCGCCGCGCTCTTCCACGTCGTCGTACTCCTCACGTTCGTCGCCACGCGCGGCAGCGATCCAATGCGCATCGGGTCGATCGAGCGGCGCTTCGTCCCCGAGGTCGCGACCGAGGGAGACGAGCTGGTCGAGCAGATCCGCTTCGCGGGCCCCCGCATCCCCATCGGATTTCGCATGTTCGTCACCGGCCGCGTCGGCTCGCGCTGGGCGACGACGCGCCACGTGCTCGAGTCCTCCGAGGCGGGCGGCGAGCTGCTGCTCGAGAGCGACATCGGCCCGGCGCTGCGCGGCGAGTACCAGGCGCCTCCGCTCGAGGTCTGGCTCCAGGACACGTTCGGCATCTGCAAGTCCTTCCGCTCGCAGACCGCGGGAGCGCCGCTCACCGTTCTTCCGCGCATGGCGGTCGGCTCGGAGATCCCTCCGCTCCTCGACCGCGGTGACGGCCCGCAAGAGCCACAGCCCGCCACGATCCTGCCCACCGAGGGGCAGTTCCGTCTCCGCGAGTACCAGCACGGCGACGACGTACGCCGCATCCACTGGGTGCGCTCGCTCGCGGCGCGCGAGCTGATCGTGCGCCTTCCCGACGAGTCTCCGCCCGATCGCCCGCAGGTGCGGCTGGTGCTCGACACGTATTTTCCCGAGGCGCTCGGGCTGTCGTGCGATGCACCGGCCGAGATGCTCGACTCCATCGTGCGGGTCTGGCTCGCGGTCGGTCGCTCGCTCGCCGAGTCCGGCGCACGGGTGACGATGGTGGCCGCGGTCCCCACGAGTGACGGCGGGACGAGGCAGCTCCGGCAGGAGCTCACGCTCCGCAGCCCCGCGGCCGCGCTGCGCCTCGGCGCGCAGGTCGCGTGGCAGCGCAGCACCGTCGTCAGCCAGCTCCTCACCGACGAGGCGACCTTCATCGTCTCGCGCGGCGTCCTCGCCGATCCGGCGCAGCACCCGAAGGCGCGCTGGATCGTGGCGCTCCCCGTGGGCGTGACCGAGCCGCCGTGGCCGCTCACCGCCGCAGCGCGGCTGCCGTTCCCGATGGGCGCCTCCGACAACCGCTGGTCGCAGCGGCGCTTCGAGGGCCAGCGCATCGCCATCGCCCGCCGCGATCACGCGCACGCCCTGCGCATGCGGCGCAACGACATCGCTCGCCCACCGCCGGGCAGCTTCATGGCCATCCCGTGCACCGACGGCAAGATCCGTCTGGAGGCCCTCCGATGAGCACCGCCAAGACCGCCGTAGCGGTGCGCACCACCGCGTCCGCTGCGCTCCTCTACTGGCTGGTTCTCCTGTGCGGGCTCGAGGGCCTGACCATCGTGCGCGTCGACACGCAGCACCTCGGCGCGCTGTGGGTGGGGAGCATCGCAGGTGTCGCGCT
>JAYTBL010000575.1:0-18965 GCA_043736975.1 Polyangiaceae bacterium | reverse complement strand
AGGAGCGCGCCCGCCAGCATCAGGCGCTTGAACCAGCGCGCCGGCCGCGGAAGACGGATGCGCGCGCGGTCGTCAGGAGCCATCGCGCGCAGCTTAGTTGGCGAACCACGATTCTCGTTCGTGATTCAAGATCATTCGCACCCATAGCTGCGGTCCGAACCGAAACGTGGACCGGCCGCTCGCGGTCTGTCGGCGATCTCACCGGCGCGGAACGCGCGAGCGAAGTTGTTGCGCTCGGGCTTCACGGCGTCGGGTATCGCCTTCGCGATCGGCATGTCGAACAACGGCGTACCCACGTTCGCCACCGGTTCGCGGCGGCGTCGGCCTTGGGATTGATCGCTTGACGCACGGCGGCGTAGTGCCTCCGCTACGATGACGTAGCATGCGTCTTCTTCTCGTTCTCGCGGGGTTCGTGGCTCTCGCGGCGTGCAACGATCGGAAATGCCCCGAGGCACCCGCTCCCGCATCCTCGCCGTCTACCGCAGCGCCGTCTGTGACGGGGGCCGTGCCGCTGAAGGTCGCTGCTCGCTGCCTCCTGACGGACGAGTACCTCACCGTCTACGTTCCCATCGTCGCGACGTACACCGGCGAGCGGGCCGTTGAACTCAACCTCCGACCCTCGCGAACGCTCTGGTCGTTCACGTGCGATCGCCGCAAACGCGAGTGCAATGGGGCTCACCTTGTGCTCGACAGCATCGACCGCGGCGAGGGGCTCAAGGTGGACAAGCTCAACTCGACTGCCGGAGCGACCCTCGTGACGTCGCAGGGGGCGATCCACGTCTTGCGATGGGGTTCGTCCCGGACATTCACCGTAGACACGGCGACGCACAAGGTGACCTATGCAGAGAGTGCGGACCGTCTGGAAGGCCGCGGCGTGGCGGACTGCTCCGATGCTCCGCGCGGCGAGTAGCCGGCTCGAATCGTCGGACGGCCACATCGCTGGTTCAGTGCCGAACTAGCTTGGCTTGGATGCCCAGCGGCCGGTTTCGTGCGCCGTGCGCCGTGCGCGACAGCGCGCCCGCCGTCAACGACCAGCGCGACGACGGTGCGCGAGAATACATTTGTGAGTCGACGAAGGCGTGGTCCCGCGGGCTTGCGCGACCCGACCTCACAAACGTGGTGCGATCGCCCGTGGCGACCGCGGCGTGCGATAGGATCGCGCGATGACGAAGGGGACCTCGGCCGTGCTCGTTCTCGTGTTGGCCTCGCTGACCGCATGCGGGGAACGCGACGATCCGAAACTGGAAGCGGCAGTGTCGGCCATAAACTTGAGCGCAGAGAAATGTCTCCTGTCGGTCCGCGATCGAAGGACGAAGTACGAGGCGACGGCCTCGTGCAACGCGCTCGCATCACTCTCAATGGCGTACCTGGAAGCCGGCGGGGACAAGAAAGGTGCACCCGCGAAGTACGACCTTCGCTACATCAGCGCGCAGCGCATGGCTTGGAACGCGCTCGCCCTGTCGGAGTCCTGCTCGGGACGGTCGCTCAGGATCTGGTGAGATGAGCACGGCTTCGACCGTTCCCGATGGAACCTACGCGACGAATCTCCACGCAGCGTTCCCACCTCGAGGTCGGTAGTCGTCGTTCACTATGCAATGAAACACGGCCGTCTCCACGTAGCCCGCGAGGCTCAGCCTCAGACTCGACCGTGACGGGCGTCTCGGTGTGGGTGTGGATCTCGACGGGCGCCTGCGCAGTGGGCGTCGAGCCGCGATGCGCCCGTGGTGCCAGCCGGCTGGTTGCAGGAGCTTAACCGTTGACACCCGCTCCCGCAGTGTCTCGCTAAACGGGTGAAGACGTATCTCGATCTGTACCGAGTCGTCCTGGGCGGCATTAAGGAGCCCGCGGACATCGCGATCTATCTTGACCGGGACGCCGATGGCGTCGAGGTAGCGATGCAGGTGCTGCGAGACGCGATGATCGCGCAGTCGGTCCAGGTGCTGCTCAGCTCAGGCCGCTTTTTCGAGATCCTTCCTGGGGCGCAGAAGGAGGCGGACGCGATGAGCCTCGCACGCGACGCCGGCATCGACCTCAACGCGGCCGTCTGAGATCGCACGCCCCTGGGCGAGACTCCTGGATCGCGCGGGCCACCTTCGGCGCGGACCTCCCGGTCCGCGACGATCCTCCCCCATCGCCGCGGCGAACGGCCTGCTCTGCAGGTCGAACAGAGACGCGAATTCTCGCTCCGCTCCGTGCGAAGCACGGGTCGCCGGAAGGCGAATCGGGGAGGCTCGCGAGCGGAGCGAGCGAGGGGGACGAAGTCCCCACCTGAGTAAGAACTAACTCACCGAGCTCGATTCGAGGAACGAGAATCGAGCTCGGTGGGTTAGTGCCAGGGGCCGACCGAGATACCGAAGTTCTGGTAGCGCGGCGCGATGTCGACGAACGCGCTCAGGCGCCACGTCGTCGTGGGGACGATCCCGAAGATGTTCCACGAGAAGAGCCGCAGATCGCCGCCGAACGTGAAGTGCTGGCGATGCGCCGCGTCGGTGAAGCGCGACGGCTCGAAGTACGTTCCGGCGCGGCCGCGAATGAGGTTCGGGATCGGCTCGGCCTCCACCCCGAACCGCGGCGAGGCCGAGACCGCCTTGCCCACCAGCTCGCGGCGCTGATCGATGAAGCCCTCGAGGGCGACCGCGTCGCTGCTCGGTCCCGTGAGCAGCACGCTCGCGAGCAGCAGGAGGTGCTCGCGCGGCCAGTTCAGGTAGCGCGCCTTGCGCGCCTCGCGCAGGCGCGCGCTCGCCTCGGCCAGCTCCTTGTCCTCGGCGGCGCGGAGGTCCTCGTCCTCGCGGGCGATGACCTCGAAGTGGAGCGCCTGCGCGGTGCGCTCCTCGTTCGTGGTGGGCAGCGCGAGGCCGGCGATGTCCCCACGGTGCGCCTCCGCGCGCTCGCGGCGCCGGTGCTCGATCTCCGCGGTCAGCTCGCGCTCCTGTTCGTGCGGATCGATCCACACGGGGTTGAGCGGGCGCGGCCCCAGCTGGTACGCGACGCCGGCCTCGAGCTCCCATGGCTCGGTGATGCGCGTAGGGAGCACGAACTGCCCGGCCTGCCGCACGCCGTTGCCGGGACTGGCGGGCGTAGTGCCGAGGGAGAACGGGCTACCCTCGACCGGCGCGCGCGCCGTCACGCCGAGGCGCCACGGCACGTCGTTGGGCTTGATGATCGCGCCCACCTGCGGGCCCGCGCCCACCATCCGCACCAGCGCGCCCAGCGACGTCTGGGACTCCGCCACGTTGAGGACGGCGATGCGGGCGCCTGCGCCGATGACGAGCTGGTTGTTCAAGAACGCATACGCCGCGACCGCATGGATGCGCCCCAGCGTGAGCGAGACCGGCGCAGCGATGGCGCTGCTCACCTCGTAGTTGAGGAAGTCACCGAGCACGTTGAAGGCGAGCGGTCCGAGCTGCACCTGGATCCCCGCGTTGAGCGAGAGGAAGCGGTTCGTGCGCTGCACCGTCTGCGGGTTGCCGTTCTCGCCGCGGTTGTCGAAGTCAGTGTTGCCGTAGGCGCCGGGGAGCGAGATCCCGGCTGACGGATCGATGTCCACCCACTTCACGCTGAACGGCTCGCGCACGCCGGGCGCGGCCGCGTTGTTGTAGACGCCCTCCACCGCCTGCGCGGCGGCGGTCGTCGCGCCGGCGAGGCCGGTCACGCGGTTCGGCGCGATGATCGGGCCCTGAAACAGCTCGAGGCGGTAATCGTTCTGCGTGATGGGCGGCGCGGCGGGCTGCTGCGCGAGCGCGGGGCTCGCGCTGCTCAGGACTCCTGCGAGGAGGGCGCCTGCCGCAAGAGGAAGCGCACGAGCGGCTCGGCGTCCATCTTCGCGGTAGCGAGCAGCGTGTCGAGCAGGCGCTTGCCGAGCTTCGCGAGCTCCAGCAGCTGCTTGATGCGCTGGTACTGCAGCTCCGCGCGCTCGCGGACCTTGGGGTCGGAGGAGCTCCGGAGCTTCGCGACCTCGATCAGCGCCTCCTCGAAGGCGTCGATCGCCATCACGATCTCCGACTTCTCGCGCTCGTTGAAGACGCGGGAGATCATGCGCCAAAGGTGCACCTCGGCCGTGTAGAAGTCCTTCCGCTCACCCTGCACCCAGACCTTGCGAACGACTCCCCAGCGGAGGAGCTCGTTCACTGTCATGCTCACCGCGCCGCTCGAAAGCTTGAGCGACTGCCGAAGATCCTCGGCGCTGAGCGGTTCCGGCGAGAGGTAGAGGACGGACCAGATCCGGCCCATGTTGCGCTTGAAACCCCAGAACTCGATGAGCTTGCCGACTACGTCGCTCACGGCCACTTCGCTCGGCCAGAGGGTGCGCTTCTCCTTCGCCACGGGCGGGTACGCTATCACGCGACGCGCGCTGCGAGCCCGCGAGCGACGTCCGCGAGGATCTCGCGAGAGCGGCATTCCGGCACGACCTGAAGCGCGGCGAGCGCCCGCGCTGTCTCCTCGCGGGCGAGCTCACGGACCCGCTCGCACGCGCCCGAGGTCCGCACGCGCACCGCGAGGCGATGGGCGGCGTCGCCGTCGCCGGTTCGGACCTCGGCGACCAGCGCCGCGAAGCCCTCGGCGTCGGACGCTGCGGCGCGGATGAGCGGCAGCGTGACCTTCCCCTCGGAGAGATCGGCGAGCATCGACTTGCCGGTGGCGTTGGGGTCGCCGTCGTAGTCGAGCACGTCGTCCACGAGCTGGAACGCCACGCCGATATGCGCGCCGAACGCGCCCAGCGCCTCGACCGCCGCCTCGGGCGCTCCGCCCTCGCGCGCGCCGGCGCGCAGCGCCCACTCGAAGAGCGAGGCCGTCTTGCCGCGCACGATGTCGAAGTACGTCGCCTCGTCGAGCGAGACCGCGAGGCGTCCGCGCAGCTGCACGACCTCGCCGTCGACCAGCTTGCCGAGCGTCGCCACGAGCTCCCGCCAGGTGATGGGCGCCGCCGTGCTGCCAAGGCGAAGCGCCTCGACGAGCAGGAGATCGCCCGCGAGAACGCTCACGGCGTTGCCCCAGAGGCGGCGGGAGGTCGGCCTACCGCGACGCTGGTCGCCGTCGTCGATGACGTCGTCGTGGAGGAGCGTCGCCATGTGCACGAGCTCGGCGGCGGCGGCGAGCCCGCGCGCCTTGTCGTCCACCGACGACCAGCAGCCGTGCGCGAGGAGCAGCGCCATCGGGCGCACGCGCTTGCCGCCGGCGTCGAAGAGGTGCTTCGCCGAGTCGGTCGCGGGCGCGACGCCCATCGCGATGTGCTCACCGATGAGCGCCTCTACCTCTTGCATCTCCCGGGTGATGAGCGACCTGACGTCCGCGAGCCGCTGCGCGCTGCGATCGCCGGCGCGCTCGGGCACAGCCGTGTCGTGGAGAGCGTGGATCGAGGCGGCAAACGTCATGTCGGAACTTTCAAAAGTATTTGAAAGTACTATAGGGGTGCCCTCCGCCGCCGGTCAAGGCTGCCCAACCGTTCGGGATCAGGCCTGATTGTTCGCCGTGACCAGCTTCGCGCCGCGAGCCTTCACGAATGCAACCCCCGGGGCGGCCGAGCTGCGCTCCACGTCGAGCCCCTCGCGGCGGCGCAGGTCCCTCGCGGGGATGGAGGGGGCCTTCGGCAGCAGCCGGCTCGCGACGCGAAGCACGAGTCGGACGAGGTCCGGGCTGAGGCGCTGCGCCGCGACGCCGAGCTGCGCCACCGGGGTGAGGATGATCTCGTGGTCGCCGCGGGCGATCGCGCGCGCGATGCGCCGGGCGGCCCGGGCGGGGTCGATGGTCATGGGCGCGGGCGCCGTCGCGCCGGCGCCAAACCACCCGTACTCCTGCTCGGCGTTGCCCTTGAAGGTCGCGTGCACGTGCGCGCCGGTGCGCATGAGGCCGGGCACGACGGTGAGGACGTTGATGCCGCTCTGGGCGGACTCCGCGCGGATCCCCTCGGCCAGACCGGTCTCCGCGAACTTTGCGGTCGAGTAGGGGACGAGGTGCGGGACGCTGATCTTTCCGCCCACCGACGTGATGAACGCGAGGGTGCCGCGCTTGCGCGTACGCATCGACGGCAGCACCGCGAGCGCGGCGTGGAGGGAGGTCTTGAAGATGGACGTCATCGCGTCGTCGAAGTCGGAGACGGTCATCGACTCCACGGGGCCCACCGCGATGGTTGCGGCGTTGGCGACGAGGACATCGATGGGACCGAGATGCGCGCTCACGTTCGCCACCAGGGCCTGTACCTGTTCCATGTTCCGGAGGTCGCAGACCTCGGCGTGGACGGTCGCGCCCAGCGCCACCAGTTCGGCCCGAACCTTCTCGAGATCGGCAGAGCTGCGGGCGCAGATCGCCACGCGACAGCCTCGGCGCCCCAGCTCGAGGGCGACGGCCCGCCCGAGCCCGCGCGACGCGCCGGTCACGAGCGCCGTCTTGCCCTCGAGGCGAATAGCCCGCGCGCTACGGGTGGCGAAGGTCGCTGCGCCCACGGCGGCGAAGGCGAGAGCGGCACCCTTGAGGATGTTCGAGGCGTTCATGGCCGAGGCGGTTGCAGCGCGCGTGCCAGCGAGGAGCTCAGAACCTGATCGTCCAGAGCGTGGCGATCGTCATGCGGGGGAGGCCCGGCGGCGGCGGGCCCCATTCGGACATGCGCCGCGCGGACCGCGGCGGGGGCCGGTTCAGCACCGCCATGATGGCGACGAGGAGCCGGCCCGGAGAGCCGGGGACGATCACGCTCCCGACGCGCGGCTCGTCGGCCGCGGCGGGAAGCGCGAGCGAGGTGACGACCGCGAACGAGGCGGCGAAGGCCAAGCGGTGACGCGGCATTCCCGGAGGATGCGCCTCCGCGAGCCCAGCCGAGAAATGACACGAAATGACATCAGACAGAGAGCGCCTGCCCGGTGACGAGATCCGCCGCGCCGCTGCACAGGAACACCACGAGCGCCGCGACCTCCTCCGGCTCCACGAGGCGGCCGAGCGGCGATCGCGAGACCTCGGCCCCATCCTCGTGGAGGAACCGCGGCACGATCGCGTTGCACGTGATCCTTCGCGGCGCGACCTCGTGGGCGACCGCGCGGCAGAGCCCGAGGATCCCGGCCTTGCTGGCGCAGTACGCGGCATAGCCCGGGGCCCCGACCTCGGCGAGGACGTTGCTCGTGGCGATGAGCCGCCCCGGGCCCTTCATGCGCGGGACAGCGGCGTTGAACGTGTAATATGCACCCATCAGGTTCGTCCCGAAGACGGCCTCCGCCGCGGCGAGGTCGCCGCCGAGCTCGACCCGCTGGGCCTGACCAGCGTTGGCGATCACGAGGTCGAGGCCGCCGAACGTCTCGATGGCGCGCTCCACCGCCGCCGCGAGGTGCTTCGGGTCCCGGACGTCCCCCGCGAGGTGCCGCGCCTTGCCCCCGCCATGGGCGATCTCGCCCACCGTCTCCCCCAGGGCCCGCTCGTGGCGGCCCGTCACCACCACCCGGACCCCGCGCGCCGAGAGCGCCAGGGCGATGGCCCGACCGATTCCCTTGCCGCCGCCGGTGACCAGCGCCGTCTTCCCTTCCAGGGTCCGCATGCCGGCGAGATTGACGCATACGCGAAGCGGGCGCTACACCCCTCGTGTGGCTTCTCCCAAGCGCATCACGAGCGCGGTCTACGCCGTGTTCACCGTGCTCGCAGGCTACTTCGTGGTCTCGAGCACCTACCAGATTGCGGTTGCGGTCTTGAAAGAGCCAGCTCCGGGGGCACCGAACCCCTCGGGCACGCAGGTCCCTCCGGCCTGCGCCGAAGGCCTCGCGTCCCTGGCGGCCGCCGTCGACCGAGGCCTCGCGGCCGCGGCCGGCGTCACCGACCGGGCCGAGGCAGAGAAGCGTTACCAGGCCGCGCGCAGCCCCGAATGGGATGCGGTGCGGCAAAGAGAGCTCGTACAGCCGTGTACGAGCGATGCGCGCGGGGCCGATGCCGTCGCCGCAATCACCCGTTTCGACCGCGCCGCCGAAGGCGCGATCCGTCGTCAGACAGACGAGCTTGGACCCGTGCGTCGCGCGGCCTTGTCGTTTATAAGGTAGCCCCCGAATGAATCAGCCCCTCCCCGTCTCCGCAGCAGCCGAATCGCCGGTCGCGCCGCCCCCCCCGCCGCCGACCTTCGATGCGATCCCGCTGAGCGCAGATGTCCGCAAAGCGATCGACGAGCTCGGTTACGTCAATCCGACCCCCGTGCAGCTGGCGGTCTACGAGCCCGCCACGCGCGGCCGCAGCCTGGTCGTGCAGGCCCGCACCGGCACCGGCAAGACCGCCGCGTTCGGCCTTCCCATCATCGATGCGCTCATCAAGAAGTCGCAGGCGAACGTCCAGGCGCTCATCCTCACGCCGACGCGCGAGCTCGCGCTCCAGGTCGGTCGCGAGCTCGCGCAGCTCGGCAAGTTCCGCGGAACGAGCGTCACGTCGATCTACGGCGGCGCCCCGATGGGCAAGCAGATCGAGGCCCTCGAAGGCGGCGCGCAGGTCGTCTGCGGAACGCCGGGCCGCGTGCTCGACCACCTCCGGCGCGGCACGCTCGACGCGAAGAACATCCGCATCCTCGTCCTCGACGAGGCCGACGAGATGCTCTCCATGGGTTTCGCCAAGGAGCTCAACGCGATCATGGAGCACCTCCCCCCGGGCGACCGGCAGGGGCTCTATTTCAGCGCCACCATCCCGCCGGACGTGGATCGCCTGGCGAAGAAGCACCTCAAGGACCCCGAGTACATCACGCTGTCGAGCGACCAGGTCGGCGCGCTCCAGCTCGCCCACTACGTCTATCTGGTGCGCGACAGCGACAAGCGCTCGGCCATCCTTAACATCATCGAGGTCGAGGACCCGCAGAGCGCGGTCGTCTTCTGCAACACGAAGGACGAGACCGAGCGTGTCGCCGAGCTCCTCAAGAGCCGCGGCTACGACGCCGACTGGCTCAACGGCGACCTCGAGCAGAAGGAGCGCGAGCGCGTCATGGCCGCGACCCGTGAGGGCAAGCTCCGCTTCCTCGTCGCGACCGACGTGGCGGCGCGCGGCATCGACATCTCGCACCTCACGCACGTCATCAACGCGGACTTCCCGGAGTCCGCCGAGCAGTACGTGCACCGCACCGGCCGCACCGGCCGCGCGGGGCGCACTGGCACCGCGATCTCGGTGGTGGGACCGAAGGACGTCGGCCACCTCTACATGCTGCGGCTCACGTACAAGATTCGCCCCATCGAGCGGATGCTGCCGACCGCAGGCGAGAAGAAGACGCGCGCCGAGGCGGACATCGTGACGTTCCTCGCCGACGCCTACGCGGGTCGGACGGCGGACTCGCTCCACCTCGCCGTGGCGCGTCGTCTGTTCACGCACGACCAGGCGGAGTCGATCGTCGCCGGGCTGCTCGCCGATCACCTCGGCGCGAACTCTCCCGTCGATCCCGCCGCGGACGCCGCCGAGGCGCGCCGCGCGAAGAACCCGCCGCCCGCGCCGGTGCCCGCGGCAGCCGCGCCGCCGCGCCGCGAGGAGCCGCGCCGCGAGCCGCGCGAGGCACGTGATCGCGATGGGGGACCACGCCGCGAGGAGCCGCGCGCCGAGCCGCCCCGCACGCTGCGTGATGGGGAGCGCCCGCTCGCCGAGGGAGGTGGACCGCGCCGTGCCGATGGGCCGCGTGCCGAGGCCCCGCGCGGCCCGCGTGGTGATCGCGATCGCGGACGTGGGCGCTCCGATGGACCGCGCCCGCCTCGCGATCCGTCGCGCGAGGGTGTCCGTCGTGACGTCGGGATGGGCGCTCGCCCCACCGATGACGCGCCGCGCGCCGATCCGCAGCGCGATCGCGCTCGCGACGCCGGTCGCGTGGGGATCCCCCAGGCGACGCTCACCGACTGGGAGCCGCCGGCGGATGACGACGATGATCACCCAATCCTCGCGGGCGGCGCACGCCGCCCAGGAGCGCCGGCCGCGCAGCGTCAGACGTCGCTTGACGAAGCGGAGACCGTGATCGGCCTCCCCAGCGAGCGCTCCGCAGTGACCGGTCGCCCGCGTGACGCGGTCGACGACGACTCGGTCGACACCGACCGTCACCCGCGCCTGCCCAACCTCCCCGGCATCAGCGAGGGGTTGCCTGGCTTCACGGTCGGTACGCCGGGCACGCAGGGCGCGCCGCTTCCGCGCCGCGAGGGGCGTGGCGCCGGCCGTGGACCGACGCGTGAGCGCGAGCGCCCGCGTGGCGACCGCTCGGCCGACGTGCGCCCAGCGGGCGAAGTCAGCCCGGCGGGCGACCGTCCGGCGGGCGACCGTCCGCCGCGTGAGCCGCGCGAGCGCGAGCGCGAGCGCGAGCCGCGCGAGCCGCGCGAGCCGCGCGAGCCCGACGCACGGGATGACGCGAGCCTCGCGAACATCTTTCTGAACGTGGGCCGTCGCGACGGCATCAATCCCGAGGATCTGCAGAAGCTCCTCGCCGACGCCGGCGGGATCCCGACTTCGGAGACGAGCAACATCCGCGTCCGGGACCGGATCACGTTCGTGACCGTGAAGAAGGAGCTCGCGGAGCAGGCGATCAAGACCCTGGGCGGCCAGGTGATGGGCGGCCGCACCGTCATCGCCGAGCCCGCGCGTGACAAAGCCTAGGCTTCGGCTCCGCGCCGCTGTTCTCCTACACTGTAACTCTCTTGTATGAGCGGACGGCCGCGTTCTATTGAGCGCGTCGCTCGTCCTCGGGTAACTTTGAAACCATGTCGGCAGTCGCTGCAAGCGCAGCAAAGGGCGTTCACGTCGCCCCCTCGTCTCACACGTTTCGAGCCATCCTCGAGTCTCGCAAGGCCGAGGGCCGCAGGCTCACGCTCGATGACGCGATCGCGGTCCTCGTGCCCGTCTGCGTCGATCTGAAGGGACGCCACGATCGCGGCGAGATGCTCTACGTCCACCCTTCTGCCATCGCGAACGGGCCGGACGGGCTCATGCGCGTCCATCCTGCCCTCGCGCTGCCTCCGGAGAAGGGCGCCGATCGCGCGGCCCTCGCGCCCGAGCTGGTGAAGGCGAACACACCGGGCAACGCGCGCGCGAGCGTCTTCGCGGTCGGCGCGATGCTCTACGAGGCGGTCACCGGCAGCGCCGTCGGTCCCGGCATGCGCCGCCCACGCGACGTCGATCCCACCCTGCCCGAGTCGCTCGAGATGCTTCTCGGCAAGGCGCTGATGGCGGATCCCGCGCACCGCCCCGACGACCTCGGGGCGCTCGCCAACGCGATGCATCACCTCGCGCCGATGAAGAGCATCCCGCCGCCTGACGTCGACGTGCACGCGCTCGACCAGGCAAACGGTCAGCCCGTCGACACCCGCATGTCGCTGTTGCCGCCCGTCGAGGTTCAGTTCTCGGTGGCGCCTCCCTCCGGTCCGCTCTCGCAGCCCGGCCTCGCCGCGGCTCCGTCCGCCGGCGCACCAGCCCCGATGGCGACGCGCGACCCGACGCGCGCGCTCGCCCAGCTCAAGGCGCGCCTCGAGGCCGACCAGCGCCCGCGCTACGTCGTCAACAAGGACCGGATGGACCACGGTCCGTTCAGCGCCGTCGAGCTTCTCCAGCAGATCGCGTCGAACCAGTTCGTCGGCCAGGACATCCTGCGCGACGAGCTCACCGGCGTCGCGCAGAAGATCGAGGAGTGGGAGGAGTTCTCTCCGTTCGCGCAGCACGCGGGGATGCACCGCAACATCGCCCAGGAAAAGAAGGACGTCGCCAAGGTCGAGAGCGCCGAGAAGAAGGCAGGCGCCGCGAAGTTCATCCTCGGCGGCATCCTCGCGGTCGCGCTCGTCACGGGCGGCACGCTCTTCGTCATGAAGAAGGTCGGCGAGCGCAAGGCCGCCGCCGAGCTCTCCGACGACCCCAACGGCGTCGACCTCTCCACCGGCGGCTCGCTCAAGGGCGGGAAGAAGGCGGGGACCAGCGGCGGAGGCAAGGGGAGCGGCGCTGGGGGCGGCGGCGGCGGCTACCACGGCGGCGGCAGCTACGAGGCCGCGCTCAACGCCAACAACCAGGAGATCAGCATGGGCGGCGCGAAGGGTGGCCCCGATCTCACGGACGGGCAACTCGGCGCGCCGATGCGCAACGCGTCGTTCATCAGCGGCTGCGGCGCCCCCGAGAGCATGAAGGTCACGGTCCGCGTCGCCGTGCAGAACGGCCGCGCGGTGGGCGTGAGCGTCTACCCGAACCCCGCGAACCCCGCGGTGGCGAGCTGCGTCGACCGTCACGTCCGCGCGCTGGGCTGGCCGTCGAACGCCAAGATGGACTTCTTCACGACGACCTACTGAGGCGGTCTCGCCGCCTCGAACTGGGGAGTCGTGCACCAGGCGGCGCGACTGTGTCGCGTGAGCGCCGCGCGCGCTGCGCACGCGGATGCTGCTTTCCGCGGCAGATAGCGCGATGGAACGCCGCCTGCTTGGGTCGCAGCATGGCGCGCAAGGCTCGGACGCAGCAGGCTGACGGTGACGACGAGAACGAGAACGAGGGCGCCGCGGCAGGGCGCGGCATCTGGACCGGCTCGATCAGCTTCGGCCTTCTGCAGATCCCGGTGAAGCTCTTCACGGCCGAGAGCCGATCCGAAGACATCCACTTTCGTCAGCTCGACAAGAACGATCTCGCGCCCATCAAGTACGAGCGCGTGAGCTCCGCCACCGGCAAGCCGGTCGCGTGGAAGGACATCGTGAAGGGGTACGAGTACGAGCCCGACACCTTCGTCGTGATCGACCCCGCGGAGCTGAAGGAAGCCGCGACCAAGGCGACGCAGACCCTCGACATCCAGGACTTCGTGCCCGCCGACGAGATCGACCCCGCGTTCTTCGAGACGCCGTACTACCTCGTTCCCGACAAGCGCTCGGCCAAGGCCTACGTGCTGCTGCGCGAGGCGCTGAAGAAGAAGAACGCCGTCGCCGTGGCGACCTTCGTGCTCCGCACGAAGGAGCATCTCGCGGCGCTGCTTCCGGTCGGCAACGCGCTCATGCTCGAGGTGCTGCGCTACGGCCACGAGCTCAGGGCTCCCAAGGACGTGCCCCTCCCCAGGAAGGACGCGCCGATCGGCGCGCGGGAGCTGGCGATGGCCGAGCAGCTCATCGACGGGATGATGACCGCCTGGGACCCCTCGAAGTACAAGGATCGCTACCACGGCGTGGTGCTGGAGATGATCGCGGAGAAGGCCAAGACCGGCGCGATCAAGAGCGTCGACCCCAAGCCGGAGGCGAAGGCCGAGGTAGTCGACCTGCTCGATCTCCTGCGGCAGAGCGTCAAGAGGACCGGCGGCGAGGTCGCCAACGACGCGAAGCGCCCGCAAGTGAAGCGGCGACCGGCGGCGGGAGCCGCCGGGAAGGCGGCCGCCAAGAAGCCGCGGCGTGCAGCGAAGAAGAAGGCCGCGTGATGGGAAAGGACGACGACGCGCCGGTCACCATCCGCGTGTTCGGCCCCGCCCTGCGCCGCCCCGCCACCGCGCGGGACGGCAGCCCGCGCGGCGGCAAGGGGCCTCGAATCGCAAAGGCTGCGCACGTCGTTCGCGCCCTGCGGAAGAAGCCGCTTCCCAAGGCTCCCGAGCTGAGCGCGAAGGCGGCGCACTGCCGCTACGTCGACGACTCGCGGCCCGGGATCGCGCGCGTCGCATCAGGTAAAGCCTTTCGCTTCGTCGGCGCGGACGGCAAGACCGTGAAGGGCCGCGAGGTGCTCGCGCGCATCAAGGCGCTGGTCATCCCTCCGGCGTGGACCAAGGTCTGGATCTGTCCCGACGAGGACGGTCACATCCAGGCGACCGGGCGCGACCTGCGCGGCCGCAAGCAGTACCGCTACCACGCGCGCTTCCGCGAGGTCCGCGAGGAGACCAAGTACGAGCGGATGATGCAGTTTGCCGAGGCGCTGCCGACCATCCGCGCCCGGATCGATGTCGACCTCTCGAAGCCCGGTCTCGCGCGCGAGAAGGTCCTCGCGACCGTGGTGCGCCTCCTCGAGATCACGCTCATCCGCGTGGGCAACGAGGAGTACGCGCGGGACAACGGCTCCTTCGGGCTCACCACGATGCGAACGCGGCACGTCGACATCACCAACACGTCGGTGAAGTTCCGCTTCCGCGGCAAGAGCGGCAAGGAGCACGCGGTGAAGGTGCACGATCGCCGGCTCGCCCGGGTGGTCGGCCGCTGCAACGATCTGCCGGGCGAGGTCCTCTTCCAGTACCTCGACGAGGAGGGGGAGCGCCACTCCGTCGAGTCGAACGACGTGAACGACTACCTCCACGCGATCAGCGGGGCCGAGTTCACCGCCAAGGACTTTCGCACGTGGGCGGGGACGGTGCTCGCCGCGCAAGCGCTCAAGGCGCTCGAGGCGTTCGACACCAAGGCGGCCGCGAAGAAGAACATCGTCACGGCGGTCAAGAGCGTCTCCAGCCGCCTCGGCAACACGCCGAGCGTTTGCCGCAAGTGCTACGTGCACCCGCAGATCTTCGACGCGTACCTCGACGGCCACCTGGGGGCGGTCTTGCAGCAGCGCGCCGAGGAGGAGCGGCGCGACAGCCTCGCTACCCTCTCGTCGGAGGAGGCCGCGGTCCTCATGCTCCTGCGCGACCGCCTGTCCGGCGAGCGCCCGGTCGCCGACGCGCCCCCCGTCGAGGAGCCGCCGCGCTCGCGCGCCGCGTAGGATCCACGCGATGAAGTCGCTCGAGCGCTACAACGCGATGCGCGACTTCGGCACGACCGAAGAGCCGTCTGGTGAGGTGCGCCCCACCGCCTCCCGGAGCTCGTACTCCATCCAGAAGCATGCGGCGACCGCGCTCCACTACGATCTGCGCCTCGAGCTGGACGGCGTGCTCCTCTCGTGGGCGGTGCCCAAGGGGCCGAGCCTGTCGACCAAGGAGCGCCGGCTCGCGGTGCAGACGGAGGACCACCCCGTCGACTATCACGAGTTCGAGGGCAGCATTCCAAAGGGCCAGTACGGCGGCGGCGCGGTGATCGTCTGGGACCGCGGCACGTGGGAGGCAGTCGGGGATCCGCGCGAGGGCATGAAGAAGGGCAAGCTCACGTTCATCGTCCACGGCGAGAAGCTGCATGGAAAGTTTCGCCTGGTGCGCCTCGGCGAGAAGGACGACGACCGCGGGAAGAAGAACTGGCTGCTGATGAAGGGCAGCGACGAGCACGTACGGCACGGACCCGAGGGGGAGATCGTCAGGCGACTGCCGCAGAGCGTGCTCACCGGCAGGACGATCGAGGATCTGACGTCGGGCGTCGCGGCGAAGACCAGCGCTCCCGCGCTCCGGTCGATCGAGGTGCAGCTCGCGAGGCTCGTCGATCACGTGCCGTCGCAGGGGCAGTGGGTCTACGAGCTGAAGTACGACGGCTACCGCGCCGTCGCGACCGTCGACGGAGGCGCGGTCACGATCCGCACACGGACCGGGAAGGACTGGACCGCTCGCTTCCCGACCGTCGCCCAGGCGCTCTCGCACGTGCGCGTGAAGGACGCCGTCTTCGATGGCGAGATCGCGTATGTCCTGGACGACGGACGCACTGACTTCCAGAAGCTGCAGAATGCATTGAAGGGCTCCGCCGATGCCGGGCGGCTGGTCTACTTCGTCTTCGACCTCCTGTACCATGACGGCGTCGACCTTCGCGGCGAGACGCTCGACGCGCGAAAGAACAAGCTGCGCACCATCCTGGCGGGCGTGAAGGCGCCGCTCAAGCTGGGCGACCACCTCCGCGGCGACGGGCTGGCGCTCTTCGAAAAGGCGTGCAAGCTCGGGCTCGAGGGCATCATCGCGAAGCGCGCCGATCGCCCCTACGAAGGCGGTCGGGGCCCGGACTGGGTCAAGGTGAAGTGCCAGAAGCGGCAGGAGCTCGTGATCGTCGGCTCGACGTTGCCGAAGGGCCAGCGCACGGGCGTGGGCGCGCTGCTCCTCGCGGTGCGCGAAGGCAAGACCTACCGCTACGCGGGCAAGGTGGGCACCGGGTTCTCCCAGGCGTCGCTCGCCGATCTCGCGATGCGCCTGAAGCCGCTGCGCGCGGAGGAGCCCACCGCCGAGGGCGCGCCGAGGATCCGCGACGCGCAGTGGGCGCGGCCCGAGCTGGTCTGCGAGGTGCGGTTCACCGAGTGGACGGAGGGCGGAGCGCTTCGTCATCCTTCGTTCGAGGGGCTGCGCGAGGACAAGCGCCCCACCGCGGTCGTCCGTGAGAGCGAGGCGCCCTTCGAGGAGGTGAGCGCGGCTCCGCTGCTCACGATGCTCGGCAAGACGAAGCTCACCCATCCAGAGCGCGTCGTCGACCTCGAGACCGGCATCTCGAAGAGCGACATGGCGCGCTACGTGGAGGCGATGGCACCGCACTTCCTGCCCTTCGCCAGCAAGCGACCGCTCATGCTGCTGCGGTGCACGACGGCGTGGCCCCCCTCGTCGGCATCGTTCGGCACCCAGGGACGAAAGCCAGTCAAGGGCAGCCCTTGCTTCGTGCAGAAGCACGCAGGCCTCGGCCTCACCAGGATCGGCAAGTCCGACGTCTCGGGGGACGAGGTGATCTACGTCACGAAGCCCGAGGAGCTGTATGGCCTCGTGCAGCTCAACGCGTTCGAGCTCCACGGCTGGGGCTCGCGCCTGCCGAAGATCGAGAAGCCAGACTGGATGGTGTTCGACCTCGACCCCGATAGCGGCCTTCCCTTCCCGCGGGTCATCGAGGCGGCGCTCGAGCTGCGCGATGAGCTGGCGAAGATGGACCTCGTGAGCTTCGTGAAGACCACGGGCGGCAAGGGCTTGCACGTCGTGGTGCCGCTGACGCCGCACGAGGAGTGGCCCGTCGTCAGCGCGTTCGCAGCAGCGCTCGCGCAGGCGATGGCGAACCGGTCGCCGAAGCAGTACGTCGCGACCATGAGCAAGGTCGCGCGCTCGGGCAAGATCTTCGTCGATCACTTCCGCAACGGCCGCGGCGCGACCGCGGTGCTCCCCTACTCCCCGCGTGCACGCACGGGCGCGCCGGTCGCGCTGCCGGTGACATGGGACGAGCTGCCGTCGCTCGACCCGAGGTCCTTTGACGTCCGGACGGTCCCGCCGCTCCTCGCGACGCGCGCCGGCGACCCGTGGGCAGCGCTGCTCACGACGAAGCAGCGCCTCCCGCAAGACGTCGCGGACGGCCTTCGAAAAGCCATCCGCTGACAGCCCGCGTCGCGCGAGCGGTCAGCTCGGAGGCTCGGAGGCTCAGGTGCCGGGCGGCTTCGGGATGCACGCCGCGAGCGCGCCGCCGGCGACGAAGCACGTCGAGCCGGTGATGCAGTCGGCGTCGCTCACGCAAGGGAAGGCGCACTTGCCGAACTGGGTGTTGCACTTGTGCGTCATGCACGACGAGTCGTTCTGGCAGGGCAGAGCCGTGGGGCCCGGCGTTGCGAGCTGGCCCTGCGGCGCCATGCCCGGCTGCTGCTGCGGGTACGCCCCCGGCTGCTGCTGCGGGTACGCCCCGGGCTGCTGCTGCGGGTACTGTCCGGGCGTCTGGCCGTACGCCGCGGGCGGCGTCTCGTCCTTCTTACCGCACGCCACCACGAGGGTAGCCACCGTCACGACTCCGACCACAACGCTCGAGATCCTTAGCATGCGCTTCCTCCAAGCTACGGCCCGCACGTCACCGCTTCACGGCTGCGCTCGGGTGAGCACTACAACTATCGACGAGGACGCGGAGCGTCAACGGCTCTGCGCGTTCCCGGACAACGGAGCCCCGCCATCGCCCTTACAGAGCGACGCCCCGCCTGCCGCAGTGCGCTATCGTTCGCCCGATGCTTCGAGGCTCGGTCGTCGCGCTCCTCATCCTCCCCTGGCTCGTGGGCTGTCGTCACGGGGAGCCGCCGGCGCCGCCGGGGGTCGATGCGGCGGTCGCTCCTCTCCCCCCTCCCCCGCTCTCGGCGCCCCTCACGTCGAGTGAGCCGGCGAGCTCGGCACGACCCGCCCTTGCGCAGGCAACGCCGCCGCCCGGCGAGCCCGACGCCGGCGCCGATCACGGAGCTCTACCGCAGACGAAGGAGCGCCCCGAGGCCTCGGGCGGTGCCTACGACGCGCGCATCGCCGCGCTCTGGGAAGGCATCGCGAAGGACGACCCCGAGCGCGCGATGCCGTTCTTCTTCCCGCTCGCGGCCTACGAGCAGGTGAAGGCAATCACGAACGCTGGCTCCGACTGGAGGCGTCGCCTCGTCGCGGCCTACAAGCGCGATATCCACGCCCTCCACAAGCGGCTCGGCGAGCACCCGGAGCAGGTCAAGCTCCTCCGCGCGGAGGTCCCGCAGGACCGTGCGCGCTGGGTCGAGCCGAACGAGGAGTCGAACAAGCTCGGCTACTACCGCGTCTACGGCACGCGCCTCGTCTTCGAGCTAGACGGCAAGGAGCGCAGCTTCGAGGTCACGTCGCTCATCTCGTGGCGTGGCGAGTGGTACGTCGTCCACCTCACCGGCTTCAAGTGATCACGCAGCGCGGATCGCTGCCGAGGCCGCCATCGGCACCGACTCCGCCGGGATCCGCAGCACGCGCACGATGGTCGCGAGCTTCGCGCTCTCCTCGTTCGTGAGGACGCCGTCGGCGATGGCCTCGCCCCACGTCCGCTTCAGGAACGCCGCAAACACCTCCTTCACCTCGGGGACCGTGAGCCCCGCACCTCGATAGAGCGAGACCAGCTCGCTCCGCTCCGATGCGCTCATGACTCCGTCCTCGAAGATCCGTTCGACGAGCGAGAGCAGGCATTCCTGAGCGGGTCGCATACATGAGGAAACGACTCTTCCCCCCGGCGATTAAGCGCGGTAACGACATCACGCTTCCGTTTCGGGCCGATAGCTCAGTTGGTAGAGCTGCGGACTTTTAATCCGTAGGTCGCGGGATCGTGCCCCGCTCGGCCCACCCAACTCGGGTAGAGAACGTCTCGCCCCGCACCATTCCGTCGCTGCGGTAATCAAGAAGCTGCAATTAATCCTTCCATGACCTCTTACACTTAGCTCGATTTTCAGATTTTCAGCCCGCAAGGCTCCGGGAGGCATAGGGGGTGCATAGCCGC
>JAYTBL010000574.1:0-9247 GCA_043736975.1 Polyangiaceae bacterium | reverse complement strand
GCGCGAACACCGTCCAGGCGACGGCCCGTGAGAAGATCTGCGCGACCATCGATCTTCGAGCGATTCCCAGGCCCGCCACCCCGACCACGCCCGCCGAGGCGACCAGGCTCCACTCGATCCAGCGCAGATCGTGGAGCCCGATGGCGGCGACCCCTGCGGCAGTGGCGACGAGCGCGCCGGATGCCGCGAGGCGGCGTCCCTTCGAGATCACTGCATTCGTGGGCATCCGCCATGGGACGCTCGAGACACTCTCCTTGTTCCCGGCGGGCGCGGGGGCGTTGACTCGTCACCCTGGGGGGAGACTGTCGCCGGTGTGGGTCGTCTTTGCTTGCTCGCGCTCGTGCTCGTGACGGTCTAGCGCCATCCCGACGGCATCGAGGAGTCCTCGACGCTGCGCTTCTTCCGCGCGGAGTGACCGAGCCTAGTCGGGGAGCAGGCTCTCGCGCGGCGGCTCGTCGGCCGTCTCGGAGAGCAGCGCGAGCACCGGCGGGTAGCTCGCGGCGAGCGAGGAGAACTTCGCGGCTGGCAGGCGGAGCAGTACCGACTCGCTCTTGGTCTCGATCGTGACCTGCGCGGGCGCTGCGCCGAGGAGCGAACCGTGACCGAAGGTGGTGCCGCGCGCGATGCGGGTCTCGGCGGCGTCGCCGCTGGCGGTGACGTTTCCGGTGAGGAGGACGTAGAGGCCGTCGCTGCGCTTGCCGCGCTCGGAGATCACGGTCCCGGGCTCGGCGCGGCGGATCTCGAACATCTGCGCAAGCTCGAGCCGGACCTTCGGACCGAACGAGCTGAAGAGGGGCGAGGAGTGCATGAGGTTCGTCACCAGGCGGCGCGCGAGGAGCTGGAAGAGCGCGTCGCCGATGACGGCGTGGCGGGCGGTCACCTCGTCGAGCTTCTTCTTCTCGATGCGGAGCGCCATGACCACGGTCTCGGCGCGGACGTCAGCCTGGCGCTCGCCTTCCTCGAGGAGGCAGCCCTCGCCCACCACGTCGCCCTCGCCGAGGAAGATCTCGGGGGCTCCGCGCACCGTCACGCGCACCGTGCCGTCGATGATCGCGTAGAGCGCGTACGCCGGCTCGTCGCGCATCATCAGCATGGCGCCGGGGATGTGCTCGACGAGATCCGCAGCGTCGCAAAGGTCGAGGAGCGCATCGCGCGAGAGGCCGGCGAAGAGGCGGAACGTGGCCATTGCGCCGAGGCGATCGATGGACGGCTCCTGCATCTCGGGCAGGCGGCCCGAGCTGAGCGGCGGGGCGGGCGGCGGCGCGCTGTCGACGGTGACCAGCGTGACGACGCTCGGGTCGTCGATCGAGCTCATGAAGTCGTCCATCACGATGTCGAGGCTGGAGGGACCGGCGAGATCGGAGAAGCGGACCTCGTCGACCGACGAGTCGTGCGCGCGGAGGAGCGGCGTCGGCTTCGCGACGGGGAGCGGCGGGGGCACGACGCGCGCCGCGGGCGCCGCGGGTCGGGCGGCCGCGGGGGGCAGGGGAGGCGGCCGCGCCGCGGGCGGCTTCGGCTCGAGCTGCTTCAGCAGGTCGGTGCGCGCGGGGTTGAGCGAGATCACGAGCTTCGCCATCGCGATGGCGCGCGGCAGAAACCCCTGCTTCACGTAGCGCTCGGTGGCGCGGACGAAGGCCTCCTCGGCCTCGCGCGCCTTGCCCAGCCGGCGCAGGATCTCGCCGAGGCGCTGTGACCAGCGAGGCTCTTCCGGCTCGAGCTTCTCCAGCTCGGTGAGGGCCGCGAGCGCATCGTTCGGACGGTCGCGCTCGACCGCGCGATCCCAGCGCTCGCGGAGGTCGTCAATCTGTGGGTTGGTCCTGGCCCCGCTCATGGACCCATGAACGACGACGGGCCCCGGCGCGTCAAGGAGAGCCGGCGGCGCCTCCACGATTGCCTGAATTGGGGCTGTGCATCACGGCCAGGATCTGACCATGGCCGCAACCTGGTGCGGCCTGCTGCCCAGTACCCGCCAGGTAGTCCGCGTCGCTTTTCTCGTTAGACCTTCCGGCTCGCTCCGCTTCCCGTACACTTGCGCGCATGGCCGCCCGCAAGAAGACGAAGAAGGCTCCCTCCACCAAGAAGACCGCCGCGAAGGCGAAGGCGCCTGCGAAGCCCAAGGCCAAGGCGCCCGCGAAGCCCAAGGCGAAGACGCCCGCGAAGCCCAAGGCGAAGACGCCTGCGAAGCCCAATGCCAAGGCGCCCGCGAAGGCCAAGGCGAAGGCGCCCGCGAAAACGAAGGCAGCGAAGGTGGTGGCGCGGCGGGATGCGACCGGGCACCTCAATCCCAAGTACGCCGCCGAGCTGCGCGCGCGCAGCCGCGAGAGCCGCGAGGATCACGGCAATGACGACGCCTTCCTCCGCAAGCCGCGCGCTCACGACACGCTCGCCGAAGAGCTCGGGGAGCAAGCCGTCTCCACCATGACCAGCGGCGAGGATCAGAGCGAGCGACTCCAGGACCAGGAGGTCGAGGAGGAGCGCGGCGGGCCGTTCGTCAACACCTCCGGACGCGAGGAGTACGCGCGCGGCACCGACAAGTCGAACCCGCAGAACGCCACCCGCGAGCCTTTCCCCCGCACCTGACTCGCTCTTACGATCGATTCAACTCACACCGGGAGGGCATCGAGCGCCGCGAGCAAATCGGCGTGCGCCGCCACGAACGCGGCGCCGCGGGCGCGCATCGCGAGGGCCAGCGCGCGCGGCACGTCCAGCGCCTCGCCGCGCGCCCGCCGCTCCTCGTAGGCCGCGCGGAACGCCTGCGGCACGCGCATCGACCAGTTGCGACCGCTCACCAGACCTGGCGTGTTGTACGTCTCTCGCTCGCCGAACAGATCCGCGAAGAACACGAGCACGTTCGCCGCCGGACCCACGAAGAGCTCCGCGAACATCGCCTGCGCGAGCGCGCCCCGCTCCGCGAGGAGCCCTGCCGCGAACGCCGCGCGACGCGCAGGCTCCGGCTCGAGCCGCAGCGCCAGGTAGTCAGCCCGCGCCGCGAGCGTGCCCCGCCGCTGCCACCTCGCGATCACCGCCAGCAAGGGCTCGGTGTCGTGATTGCCAATCATCGTCCAGTCCCGAAACTCGGCATTCTCACCGCGGTATCCATCTTCGAGATCGATCAGGCTTGCCTTCTGCGTGATCCGGAAGCGGCCGAGGCCGTGCCTCTGCATCACGCGCGCCAGCGGCTCGGGGCAGGTGCTGAGGACCTCGCACAGGACGTCGTTCACGCCGCGACCCGCCGCCTGCGCGGCGTCCATGATCACGTCGAACAGCCGCGCGTACTCCGCGATCTGCGGCGCCGTGAGGCCGTGGACGTGATCGTCATCGTACGCCGGAACGCGGTCGTCGATCTGCTCCAGCCGCGCCAGCGCCAGCGCCGCGAGCGAGGGGTGCGCCGCCGAGGCCGGGGTCTCGAACAGGCGCGCGCCCTCCACCACCGCGATCATCGGGTCGGGCGCCGCGCCGTCGTACACCCACGGGCACACCAGGCCGTGTGGGTGATCGATGCGTACCCCATCGAGCTCGGCGAACAGCTTGGTGATCCGCGCCCGCAGGAAGGCGCGGGGAGGAGACGCGGCGTCGTCGCCCACGAAGCGCCGCAGGTACTGGCGCGGATCGAGCACCGGATAGCCCCACGGCTGTCCTTCGGGGTTGGTGCGGCTCGGCGGCGCGCCCATCCGGTAGCGATCGAGGAACAGGTGCCCGCGCGCCCAGCGATCCCGCAGCGAGAGGCCCACCTGGAGATCGCCGTACAGCCGCAAGCCCAGCGCCGCAGCGCGCACGCGGAGCGCCTGGTGCTGCACGTCGAGCACGAACTGACCGAGCCGGTACGCAGAGGCGACCGCCGCCTGCCCAGCCTCCACCTCCGCGCTCCGCGCTGGCGAGGGATGGTGATCCGCGGCCGGCCAGGTGCGCCAGTCGTCGGTGCCGTGGAGCGCCGCGAAGGCCTCGAAGCGCGCATCGTGGGCGAGCCATGTCGCGCGCGTCGCGAACGCGGCGAGCTCCTCCTTCAGAGCTCGCGCCGGCGCGTCGTCCCGCGCCGCCAGGTTCGCCGCCGCCA
Source organism: Polyangiaceae bacterium (assembly GCA_043736975.1). Taxonomy (GTDB): domain Bacteria; phylum Myxococcota_A; class Polyangia; order Polyangiales; family Polyangiaceae; genus Labilithrix. Next base: position 5,193 of record JAYTBL010000574.1, on the reverse strand, counting down.
CCGCTAGCGCGCGCGTCTGCACGCCGTAGGCATAGGTGTAATGTGCACGCGTATCGCCGGGCGGCGCCTCCGCCGCGGCCCGCGCTACCTCCGCGGCGTCGAGCACGTTGGCGAACCTCGTCGTCGCGAGCTCCGCGAGCGCGATCGACAGCACGCTCTTGGAGAACACCGACCCGTCGTAGGGCGAGGCGTTCCCCGGCGAGGTCTGGCCCTGCGGGCCCAGCTGCACGCCGTCGAACCCGAGCTCGCGCATGAAGGCGAGCAGATCGTGTCCGCCCTGCGTGTACGGCGAGCCGCGCCCCACGTCCTCGCCCGGGCGGCCGGGAAAGCTCGCGTCGTGGATAGCCAGCACGAGTCGCTCGATCCCGAGCGCCTGGAGTGCGGCTATCGTGAGCTCGGGTTGCGATTCCACGTCGCAGCCATCCGACCACGGCGCGAGGTCGCGGTCGAGTGCATGGCGTGGGTCTCGCATACGCTGAGCCCGCTCGCTGGCCGTCGAGAAAACCCATGTTGCCCACCAAGGACACGAGAGAGGGGCCGCGTCTCGCCGAGGGCGGGCAGCGCCGCGTCATCATCGAGGCGGCCAGCCCTGAGGTCGATGGCGGTCGGTACCCGGCGAAGCGCATCGTGGGCGACGCCGTGCACGCTGCGGTCGATCTGATCGCCGACGGCCATGACGCGCTCGCGGGGCGTGTCCTCTTTCGCCACGTCGCGAGCGAACCATGGCAGACTGCCCCACTCGCGCCGCTCGGCAACGATCGCTGGGGCGCCTCGTTCGTCGTCGATTGCCTGGGCGTCTGGGAGCTCACCTTCGAGGCCTGGATCGATGCGTTCACCACCTGGCGCAGCGGCACCCAGAAGAAGGAGGAGGCCGGCCAGGACATCGCCGTCGAGCTCCTCATGGGCGCGCGCCTGCTCGACGAGGCGGCGAGCCGCGTGAAGGCGGCGGAGGCGGGCGTCGCCGCGCTCCTCGAGGACGCCGCCCGCAAGGCCCGCGACGCCACGCGCCCCAGCGCCACGCGCCTCCTCGCCGCCACCGGCGACCTCGTGGTGCGCGCGATGGAGGGCGCGCCCGATCTCGCGCGCTGCACACGCTACGACCTCGTGCTGCGCATCACCGTCGACCCCGAGCTGGCGCGCTTCAGCGCCTGGTACGAGCTCTTCCCGCGCTCCTGCGGCGCGGAGGGGCAGCATGGCACCTTCGCCGACGTCGAGAAGCGCCTCCCCTACGTCGCGGCGATGGGCTTCGACATCCTCTATGTCCCGCCCATCCACCCCATCGGCAGGAGCTTCCGCAAGGGCCCCAACAACACGCTCACCGCCGGCCCCGAGGACGTCGGAAGCCCGTGGGCCATCGGCGCGGCGAACGGCGGCCACAAGGCGGTGCACGAGCAGCTCGGCACGCTCGCCGACTTCGATCGCTTCGTCGCCTCGGCGCAGGCCCTGAACCTCGCGGTCGCGCTCGACATCGCGTTCCAGGTGTCTCCCGACCACCCCTACGTGAAGGAGCACCCCGCGTGGTTCGTGCAGCGCCCCGACGGCACCATCCAGCACGCCGAGAACCCGCCCAAGAAGTACCAGGACGTCTACCCCTTCGACTTCGAGTGCGCGGACTGGCAGGGCTTGTGGCTCGAGCTCTACGACGTCTTCGCGTTCTGGATCGGGCACGGCGTGCGCGTCTTTCGCGTCGACAACCCGCACACCAAGGCGCTGCGCTTCTGGGAGTGGTGCATCGGTGAGCTGAAGGCGCGCCATCCCGAGGTGCTCTTCCTCGCCGAGGCGTTCACGCGCCCCAAGCTGATGTACGCGCTCGCGAAGGGCGGCTTCTCGCAGTCGTATACGTACTTCACGTGGCGGAACACGAAGGCCGAATTCGAGGCCTACCTCCGCGAGATCACCGCTGCGCCGGTCAGCGAGTTCTACCGCCCGAGCTTCTGGCCCAACACGCCCGACATCCTGCCCGAGCACCTCCAGCACGGCGGACCGCCGATGTTCCTCCTGCGCCTCGCGCTCGCCGCCACGCTCTCCAGCAACTACGGCCTGTATGGCCCAGCCTTCGAGCTCATGGAGCACGTGCCGCGCCCCGGCAGCGAGGAGTACCTCGACAATGAGAAGTTCCAGCTGCGCGCCTGGAACCTCGACGACCCGCGCTCCCTGCGCGACGTCATCACGCTCGTCAACCGCGCGCGCCGCGCGAACCCCGCGCTCCAGCAGACGGCGCGCATCACCTTCCACGCCACCGACAACGACGCGCTGCTCGCCTACAGCAAGCGCACCGACGACCACGGCAACGTGGTGCTGGTGGTCGCGAACCTCGACCCCGCGCACGCGCACGGCGGCTGGATCGACCTCGATCTCGCGGAGCTCGGCGTGCGCCCCGGCGAGAGCTTCCAGGTGCACGATCTGTTCGCCGACGCGCGGCTGCTCTGGAGCGGCGCGCGCAACTACGTCTCCCTCGATCCCAAGGTGTTCCCTGTCAGCCTGTTCGTGGTGCGCCGCAAGGTGCGCTCCGAGCACGACTTCGAGTACTTCCTATGAACGACGACCTCGAGCGCATCCTTCCCGGGTGGATCGCCGCGCGGCGCTGGTACCGCACCAAGACGAAGCGCGTGCAGAGTGCACGCGTTGCCGCGAGCTTCCCCCTGAAGGAGGCGGCGGCGCGCATCGCGCTGGTGGAGCTCACGCTCGACGATGGTGAGGTCGCGACCTACGTCTTGCCGCTCGCGGTCCTGCACGGCGCCGAGGCGGCGCGCTTTCGCGAGGAGCGGCCGGATGCGGTGATCATGCCCACCCCCGAGGGGCTCCTGGTCGACGGGCTCTCCGTCGAGTCCGTGCTCCAGGGCCTCCTGCGCGCGATCGCGACCGGCGAGACCGTCACCGATGGCGATCACGTGCTTGCGTTCCACGCGCTGCCCGGCGCCGAGTGCGCGCCCGCGCTGCCAGCGCGGCTCGTCTCCGGCGAGCAGACGAACTCGAGCATCCTCTTCGGCCAGCGCTTCGTGGGGAAGATCGTGCGCAAGCTCGAGGCCGGCGAGAGCGCGGATCTCGAGGTCGGCCGCTTCCTCACGGCGGTCGGCTATCCGCACACGCCGCCGCTCGCCGGCTTCGTCGACGTGCGCACGGGTAGCGCGCCCGCGGGCACGCTGGGGCTCCTGCACGGGTTCATCCCGAACCAGGGCGACGCGTGGGTACACGTCCTCGGCGTGCTCGAGACGTGGCTGACCGAGGCGGCGCCGCGCGGCGCGGCGCCGGAGAGCGCGCGTGGCGACGTGGTCACGCGCGCCTCGCAGCCCGTCGAGGTCGAGGCCCTGGCGGCGGTCGGGCCCTACGCCGGGCTCGCCAAGAAGCTCGGGCAGCGCGTGGGCGAGATGCACGTCGCGCTCGCGTCGCGCCCGCTGGATCCGGTGTTCGCACCCGAGCCGCTCGACGCCGCGGCGCGCGCCGCCATCGTGGCCGCGGTGCGCCGCGATCTCGCGCGCGGCCTCGACGCCGTCGGCGCGCACGTCGGCGCCCTGCCTGACGCCGCGCGCACCTCGCTCGCCGCGGTGCGAAGGGGCGAGAAGAGCCTCGCCCAACGCCTCGACGACCTCGCGGCGCAGCCCGATGCTGGCGTGCGGATGCGCGTGCACGGTGACCTCCATCTCGGCCAGGTCCTCTTCACGGGCGATGACTTCGTGATCATCGACTTCGAGGGCGAGCCCGCGCGCTCGCTCGCGGAGCGCCGCGCGAAGCGGTCGCCGCTGGTCGACGTCGCGGGAATGCTGCGCTCGTTCCACTACGCCTCGGTGGCCGCGCTCCGCGGCCGTCCTGAGGCTTCCCGCGCCGCGCTCGCCCCGTGGGCGGCGCTCTGGCACCGGGTGGTCGCAGCCTCGTTCCTGCGCGGCTGGCTCGCGAGCGTGCACGGCACGGTGGTGCTCCCCGAGGAGCTCGACGTCACCCGCGCGCTCCTCGGTCTGTTCTTGCTCGAGAAGGCGATCTACGAGATGCGCTACGAGCTCGACAACCGGCCCGACTGGGTCGACATCCCGCTCGAGGGGCTCCGCGAGATCGTAAGCCCCGCCGGCGACATGCGGAGATCGCGCGCCGCGGTGGTCGCGAGCCCGATCGACCCGCGCTCGACCGCGGTGGCCGCGTTCTTCGACGGCACGTCGACCCACGCCCACGCGCTGTTCGGGGCCCATCCGCACCACGACGGCGCCACCGACTTCGCGGTGTGGGCGCCGCACGCGCTGGCGGTGTCGGTGGTCGGCGACTTCGACGGGTGGAGCGACAGCGCCTCCCTCGCGCAGATCAGACCCGGGCTCTTCGCGGGGCGCGTCCCGGGGGCGCTCGTCGGCCAGCGCTACAAGTACCGCATCGCGCCGGCGGACGGTGGCGAGCCGTTCGACAAGGCCGATCCCTTCGCCCTCTCCTGCGAGCCGTCCCCCGGCAACGCCTCGGTGATCACCGCGCTCACCTACGCGTGGGGCGACCGCCGCTGGATGGACGACCGCATCCCGGGGGCGCGCCTCGATTGCCCGATGAGCATCTACGAGGTGCACCTCGGGTCGTGGCGCCGCCACCTCGAGGAGGGCAGCCGGCCGCTCTCTTGCCGCGAGATCGCCGCGCCGCTCGCGCAGCACGCGAAGGAGCTGGGCTTCACGCACGTCGAGCTCATGCCGGTGCTCGAGCATCCGTTCTACGGCTCGTGGGGCTACGGCGTGACCGGCTTCTTCGCCGCGACCAGCCGGTACGGCTCGCCCTGCGACCTCATGTTCCTCGTCGACACGCTCCACCAGGCCGGGCTCGGCGTCATCTTCGACTGGGTGCCGGCGCACTTCGCGCGCGATCTGCACGGCCTCGCGCGCTTCGACGGCGCGCCGACCTTCGAGCCCGACGACCCCGCGCAGGCCGTTCATCCCACCTGGGAGACCGGCCTCTTCGACTTCGCGAGGCCCGAGGTCCGGAGCTTCCTCCTCTCGAGCGCCACCTTCTGGATCGAGACGTTCCACGCCGATGGCCTGCGCGTCGACGGCGTGGAGAGCATCCTCTACGCGAACCACGCGAGCGGCCCGCTGAACGAGGCCGGCGTCGCGTTCCTCCGGCAGCTCACGAGCACGCTGAAGACGGAGCAGCCCGCGGCGGTGCTCGCCGCCGAGGACTCGTCGAGCTTTCCCGGTGTCACGCGGCCGGTGAGCGAGGGCGGCCTCGGCT
>JAYTBL010000573.1:0-3827 GCA_043736975.1 Polyangiaceae bacterium | reverse complement strand
GCGGCGGTGGTCTCGAGCTTCTCGTAGGTGTGCGGGAGACCGAGCGCGCGGAACGCAGCGCCGTGCATCGCCGGGCTCTTGGAGTGCGCCACCGGCGAGCCCACCACCGCGAAACGAAGGGAATCGGTCATCGCGTGCCCTGCTCGCGACGCGAGCGACGCGACGTGGGACCGCCCGACGACGGCGCCAGCTCCGGCAGCGCCTCGCCGATCTCGATGCGCGTGACGGCGGCGTCGAACGCGCCGCGTCCCACGCGCACGTGTACGAGGTCGCCCGCCTGCACCTCGCTCGCCTCGCGGACCGCGCGGCCGTCCGGGGCGCGCGTGGCGATGGCGTAGCCGCGAGCGAGCACCTTGAGCGGGCTCATGGCGTCGAGGCGGCCGGCGAGATCCGAGAGATCGGCACGCTCCTCGTGGAGGCGCACGCCGCTCGCGGCCTCGAGCCGTCGCGCGGCCTCGCGCACCGTGACCTGCTGGGCGGCCACGCGCGCCCGCGCCGCCCCGGCGAGGCGCACCTGCAATGCCTGCACCTTACCTGCATCGCGGGTGATGCGAGCGCGAGGGTGAGCCGCGCCGAGGCGACCGTCGAGGCGCGAGTGGATATCGCGCTCCTGCGCGAAGCGCTTCGCGAAGATCCGGGAGAGCCGGGCGACGTGCTCGTCGATGCTCTGCTGGACGCTCGCGATGAGCAGCCGCGGATCGCGAAAAGCGCTCGCCACCTGCGCCGTACGCGCCCGCTCGCTCGTGATGCGCGCGTGCATCGCGCGCCTGAGGCGCAGCGCGCGCTCCTCGAGCAAGCGGCGCCGCGCGTTCGCGTCGGGCACGACCAGCTCCGCGGCCTGTGACGGCGTCGACGCGCGCGCATCGGCCGCGAAGTCGACGAGCGTGATGTCGGTCTCGTGGCCCACCGCGCTCACCACCGGCACGCGGCACGCAGCCACGTCGCGCACCAGCTGCTCGTCGTGGAAGGCGAGGAGATCGTCCTGCGAGCCGCCGCCGCGGCCCACGATGATGACGTCGACCTCGGGCACACGCTGAAGATGCCCGAGCGCGCGCCGCACCGCCTCCGCCGCCCCGGCGCCCTGCACCTGCGCGGGCGCCAGCAAGATGCGCGCGCCGCCCCGCCGGAACGCCACCTTGCAGATGTCGTGGATGACCGCGCCGCCCGCGCTCGTCACCACCCCGATGATGCGCGGCTCGTGCGGGAGCTGGCGCTTGCGCTCCGGCGCGAAGAGGCCCTCGGCCTGCAGCTTCGCCTTCAGCTTCTCGAGCGCCTCGAGGAGGGCGCCCTTGCCGCTCGCCTCGATGCGGTCGCCGATGAACTGGAGCTTGCCGCGCGGTGACCAGAACGTGGGCGTGCCGCGGAGGCGGATGCGTACGCCGTCCCTGACGAGCGCGCGCGCGCGCGGGGTGACCTGGGCGCGGTAGACGACGACATCGATCACCGCGTCCTCCTCCTCGTCCTTGAGCGCGAAATAGAGGTGCCCGCTGGGGGCGGGGCGCGCGCCGCTGACCTCGCCTTCGACCCAGAGCGCGTCGGGGAAGGAGCGCTCGAGGCTGCGGCCGACGATGCGGCCGAGCTGGGCGACGGTGAAGGTCTTCGGGGCCTCGACAGGCGGCGCCGGCAGCGCGGGCGGCGGCGCGGGCGCGGGCGGCGGCGCGGGGGTTGCCCGGGCGAAGACGCCGAAGTCGAACGGGAGCGTCTCGCCCGGCTTCGGGCGCCGGTCGCTCATCCCGCCGGCTCGACGTCGATGACCCGGACGCCGCGCTTCTTCTTCTCCTGCTCGGTCGCGTAGCGAAGCTTCTCGTAGAGGCTCACCACGTTCGTCTTGATGGCCACGATCCGGATCTCCGGCGTCGTCTTGTCCATCGCCTCGAGGATGATGTTGCCCGTTCCCATGATGCGTTGCCCGAACGGCCGCTCCACCACGTAGTCGACGACGCGATACAGATCGAGCTGCTCCATTCGCTTCGAGAACACGCCCTGCTCGATGACCACGCGCTGGCTCGTGATCTTGTAGTGGATGCCGCGGGTCCGGAACCACGCCACCAGCACCGAGATCCCGAGCGTGAGGATCGCGAGCACCAGCGACCCGACGCCGGGAATGAGCGCGGGACGGCCCGAGAAGAGGAGCTCCTCCGCCGCGCCAGGCATCAGACCGTCACGAGGTGCCTGCAGGTTGGCCATCGCCGACAACGGTATCAGGGCCGAGGGGCGCGGGCCGCCTCGATCAGCGCATCCAGCGACGGGCACGAGAGGACCCTTCGCACGAGGCCCGCGAGCTCCCGCATCGACTGCGCATAGAGATCGGTGCGCTCACGCGCGGTCCGCCCGGTCGCGGCGCGCGCCGCCGCCGCATGCACCGCCGCCTTCCCGGCAGCGTTCGCGTACTCTGCGCTCGCCGCCGCGGCCTGCGCCGCCCACGCGATGGCCTCGGTCGACGCGCGGATCGGCCCTCGCGCATGCTCGGCCGCGGCGCGGCGATCCCACGCACGATCCATCGACTCCGTGGCGACGGCATCGGCGACCTCGCCGCGCGTCCAGCCCTCGGCGACCTCGAGCGCCGACAGCGCATCCTGGTTCTCGGTCGAGAGGAGCTCGACGACGGTGCGCGCGCACGAGCACGCCGCGGCCGCCAGCAGGCGACGCGAGCAGAGCAGCTCGCCGAGGAGCAGGAGCGAGCTCGGATTCTCCGACGCCCGCCACACCGGTCCCAGCTCGCGATCGGGCGCGTGCGCCGCGAGCCAGGCCGCCGAGGGAGCGCCGTGGGCTCGCAGGTCGCCCAGCAGGTCGTCGAGCGGGTCCACGTCCTCCGGAAGGTCGCCCATCTCAACCGTCTAGCAGGCCTCGGCCATTCGAGGTATCGATCGCCGACATGCCCCGCTCATTCAAGAAGGTCCTGGTCGCGAACCGAGGCGAGATCGCAGTCCGCGTGATCCGGACCCTCCACGAGATGGGCATCCGCGCCGTGGCCGTCCATTCCGACGTGGACCGCGCGGCCTTGCACGTGCGCATGGCCGACGAGGCCTACCTCCTCGGCCCCGCCGCGGCTTCCGAGAGCTACCTCCGCATCGACAAGGTGATCGACGCCGCGAAGCGCTCCGGCTGCGATGCCATCCATCCCGGCTATGGCTTCCTGAGCGAGAACCCCGAGTTCGCGGACGCGTGCGAGCGCGCCGGCATCACCTTCATCGGCCCGCCCGCGAGCGCGATGCGCGCGATGGGCTCGAAGACCGCGGCGCGCACCAAGATGGCCGAGGCCGGCGTCCCCATCGTGCCCGGCGCGATGTGCAGCACCACCGACGAGGCGGTGGCGGCCGCGAAGCAGATCGGCTTCCCGGTCATGCTCAAGGCCTCCGCGGGCGGCGGCGGCAAGGGCATCCGCCTCGTTCAAGACGAGAGCGAGATGGCGAACGCCTGGGAGCGGGCGCGCTCCGAGGCAAAGAAGTTCTTCGGCGACGACACCGTCTACCTCGAGAAGGCCATCATCAAGCCGCGCCACGTCGAGATCCAGGTGCTCGGGGATCGCGACGGCAACATGGTCCACGTCTTCGAGCGCGACTGCTCGATCCAGCGCCGCAACCAGAAGGTCGTCGAGGAGACGCCCTCGCCGGCGGCCTCGCGCGACCTCGTCGCACGCATGGGCGCCATCGCGGTGCAGGGCGCGCGCGCGGTCGGCTACCACAGCGCCGGCACGTTCGAGTTTCTCCTCGCCGACGACGGAAGCTTCTACTTCCTCGAGATGAACACGCGCCTTCAGGTGGAGCATCCCGTCACCGAGCTCGTGACGGGACTCGATCTCGTCGCGCTGCAGCTCCTGGTGGCTG